>JADMIM010000027.1 GCA_015478585.1 Thermaceae bacterium
GGCCCGACCCCTGGCGGATTTCCTCTCGCAGCTCAACGTCAAGCGCCAGCGGGTCGAGGAGGAGATGCTCTCGCGCATCTGGCCCACCCTCGACCCCAGCCCAGCAGCTTTGGTTATCCACGACCCCGAGGGGCATCCGGGGGTGATGGGCATCGTGGCCAGCCGGGTTTTGGAGCGCTTCTACAAGCCGGTCTTCATCATTGCCCAGGGCAAAGGCTCGGTGCGCAGTACACCCGGAATTAGCGCGGTGGGCGGCCTGCGTCTGGCTGCCGAACACCTTAAGCGCTTTGGCGGGCACGCGGCGGCGGCGGGGTTTGCCATCAAGGACGAGGAGATTCCTGCTTTCACCCAGATTATTCAGCGCTATGCCGAGCAATACCCCGTTCCGGTACCGGAAATCCTGCTGGACGGCTGGCTCGAGGGCCAAGACCTGATGGAGCTTTATCAAGCCTTGAAGCTGCTTGAGCCCTTTGGTGAGGGCAACCCCGAACCCTTGTTCCACCTGCGCGGGCGGCCCGAGGCGGTGCGGCTGATGGGGGAGGGCAAGCACCTCTCGTTTCGCATCAATGGCCTGCGGGCGGTGAAGTGGAAGGACAACGGCCAGCACCTGCCGGACGGCCCTATAGATTTAGCCGCCGGGCTGGTTTTGAACGATTGGAATGGCGAACAGAATATCGAGCTGCGGGCGGCGGTGTATGGGCCTGCCCCCAGCGATTCCGGTGATTCCTGGCTGAGGCCCGGGCCTTTTCGGGAAACCCTGCGTGAGGCGGTAGCGAATCAGGCCAGAGTCTATGTCGCTTCCGACGGGGCCGAGTGGTTCATGAACCAAGGCGTACAGGTCGTGCGGCCCGAGGAGGCCGAATACTGGTTTAGCCTGCCCAGCAGCCCGGTGCAGCGCCAGGGGGTCAAAGTAGCGCTGTCGGAGAAGGCTTTGGCGGGGCTCGAGTCCCACCCCGATCCCCTGAAAGCCGCACTGGGGCGGACTATCGCGCGGGCCTACCGCTCGGGAAATGCAGCCTGGCTCTCGGAAAACTTAGAGCGCTATTGGCAGGCCCTCACTGAGGCCGTGGGGATTTGAGGGCTTGGAGTTCGCGCCCCAAGTTGGCCCTGGCCGGAGTTTCCAAAGCGCCCCACCGCTCGGTTTGATAGATGCGTTCCCGACGCAGAAAACCCTCGAGGACTTTAGCCCGTCCGGCACGGTATACCTCTTCGGGTAGCCAGGCGTATTCCTGACGGATGGCCCTGGCGTAGCGCTCGTAGGTTTTCTCGTCACTGCCCAGGATGCTCAGGTCGGCCTCGAGGAATAAGGCGGCAGTCTGGTCGGTGGCTTGGTGGCTCTTGGTTGCCAAAATCAACTCTTCCACCCGCTGAATCAGGGGTTCGGGCAGGCCCATCTGGACGAGGCGATTGTGGGCCAGCGCGGCGCTTGCTTCCTCGTTGTCGAGGCGGGTGGGGTCATACACCGCGTCGTGGAACCATACAGCGAACTCGAGCGCGGCCTGTTCGGGATGGCCCTGAGGGAGCAACTCGAAGAGTATAGCCAGGTGGGCCAGGGTGTGATAGGCCCGTTGTGGCTCGCTATAGCGCGTCAGCAGGTCGTCGAGGATGCGGAAAAATTGGCCTGAGTCAATGCCCAGAGCATCCAGCAGTGAATTCCAGCGTGCGACAAGACGTTTGCGCCCCTGGTGCGGCAGCTCGAAGACGGCGCTCACAGGAGCATCGTAACCGAAAAGCTGGTGTGGGCTCGAGCTCGCCAAATACCATAACTGCAAAAGCAATTCCTCCCCCGCAAGGGGAGAGGGGACTTTCCGGTTAAGCCCTTAGCTATCCCAGGCGCTCGAGGTTCTCCTGGAGGCGCGTGATCTGGGCCTTGTTTTCCGCCAGCCGTTCGCGTTCGGCTTCGACCACCTCGGGCTTGGCTCGCTCCACGAAACCGGCGTTGGCGAGCTTGGATTTTGCGCTCGAGAGGGCCTCCTCGAGTTCAGCCAAACGCTTCTTCTGGCGCTCCAAAAAACTGCTCAAATCGCCCTCGGGTTGCAGATACACCGTCACCTCTTTCGTCCCTTGGGCAAGGGCTTTTTCGGGCTTGCCCGGCGAGGCATTGGCTTTGCCCAGGAAGCGGAACAGGGCCAGGTTTTCCGTTACCAACCTGGCGGCGGGGCCGTCTACTTGCACGGTGATTTCCTGCTGCGGTGGGATGCCAAGTTCGGCCCGCAGGTTGCGGGTGGCCCCGATGGTCTCTTGTAAAGTCTCGAAAGCGCGTTCGGCCTCTAAATCTCTCTCCCCAGCCTTGGGCCAGTCCTGCAACGCAAGCTGCTTAGAATCTCCCGTCAGGGAGTTCTGCTCGCTGTTAGTCACCGCCTCGTAAAGTTCCGAGGTAATAAAGGGCATAATCGGATGCAGCAGCTTGAGGAGCGCTAGCAGCGTGTTCTCGAGCGTCCCCATCGTCGCGGTGTTGCCCTCGCGCAAGGGAATCTTGGCTGCCTCCAAATACCAGTCGCAGAACTCGCTCCACACCATGTCGTAGACGAGCCTGCTGGCCCGCCCCAAGTCGAATGATTCATACGCCTCGGTGATTTCCGCGATGCCTCGAGCCAGCCGCGAACTCATCCATTTATCGGCGAGGGTGAGTTCTTGGCGTTTTGCGTCTTGCGTTTGGCGTATGGCCTCCTTATTCATCAACACGAACCGCGTGGCATTGTAGAGCTTGTTGGCAAAGTTCCGCCCCTGTTCGTAGCGTCGAGGGTCGTGACGGATGTCCTGTCCACCGGTTGCAAGGTAGTCCCAGGCGAAGCGGCAGGCATCGGCTCCGTACTGGTCAATCAGCTCGAGGGGGTCAATCCCGTTGCCCTTGCTCTTGCTCATCTTTTGGCCCTTGGAATCCAGATACATTCCGTGCAGCACCACCGTGTGGAACGGAGCTTTGCCGGTGAAATGGTAGCCCGCCAGTTCCATCCGGGCCACCCAGAAGAAGATGATGTCGTAACCCGTCACCAGCACGTCGGTGGGGTAGAACTTCTTGAGGTCGTCGGTGGCTTCGGGCCAGCCCATGGTGGAGAAGGGCCACAGGTTCGAGCTGAACCAGGTGTCGAACACGTCGGGGTCGCGGCGCAGCTTCAGGTGGGCATATTTAGGGTTTTGGTCGCAGTCCAGGTCGGGGTTTTCCGGGCTGGGCACGTAGACATTGCCGTTCTCGTCGTACCAGGCTGGAATCTGGTGGCCCCACCAGAGCTGCCTCGAGATGTTCCAGTCGCGGATATGCTCCAGCCAGTCCCGATTTACCTTGGCATAGCGCTCCGGCACGAACTTTATCTCACCCCGGTCTAAGCCTGCCAGCACCTTGTCGGCCATCGGTTTGACCCGCACGAACCACTGCTCCAAGAGCATCGGCTCTATTGGGGCTTTGGTGCGCTCGGACATGGGCAGTTGCACGGTGTGGGTCTGGGTTTCCTTGAGGAATCCGGCGACCTCCAAATCTTCCACCACCACTTTTCTGGCCTCGAAACGGTCTAGCCCGCGATACTTCTCCGGCAGCAGGTCGCCGGTCATTTTGGCATTGAGGTCAATCACGCTGGGCATTTCCAAGCCATGCCGCATCCCAATCTCGAAGTCGGCTGGGTCGTGGGCCGGGGTAATCTTCAAGGCCCCGGTGCCAAAATCGCGCTCCACGGCGCTATCCGCGATGATGGGGATGAGCCGGTTGGTGAGCGGGATGCGCACTTTTTTGCCAACGAACCCCTTGAAGCGCTCGTCCTCGGGATGTACCGCCACAGCCACGTCGGCAAATATAGTTTCCGGGCGCTGAGTCGCAATCTGGATGCCGCTGTTGCCGTCCTCAAAAGGGTACTCGAGCACATAAAGCTGAGATTTACGCTCCTCGCGGTCCACCTCTAGGTCGCTCACCACGGTTTGCCCCACCGGATCCCAGTTCACGATGCGGTTGCCGCGATAGGCCAGCCCCTGATGGTAGAGCTGCACGAACTGATGGCGCACCGCTTTGGAGAGGTCGGGGCCTAGGGTGAAGCGCTCGCGGCTCCAGTCGGCGGACACCCCCAGACGCTCGAGCTGCTTGGTAATCTGCCCGCCCGACTCGTTTTTCCACTCCCAAGCCCGCTCCATGAACTTCTCCCGGCCCAAGTCGTGGCGCGAGGCCCCCTCTTTTTTGAGCTGGCGCTCCAGGAGCACGTGTACGGCAATCGAGGCATGGTCGGTTCCCGGCAGGTACAGCGCCTCGAAGCCCGCCATGCGTTTATAGCGGGTCAGGGTGTCAATGATGGTGTTATCCAGGGCGTGCCCCAGGTGCAGGTTGCCAGTCACGTTGGGCGGGGGAATCACGATGGTAAAGGGCGGCTTGGTGCTGTGGGCATCGGCCTTGAAGGGTTGTCTGGCCCATAGCTCAGCCCAGCGGCCTTCCACGGCTTGGGGGTCATAGGTTTTGGCAAGTTCTTTATTTTTGGTCATAGGTGCTCCTCGAGTTGGGGCAGAAAATCCCCCATCGGCCAGTAGATTTCGGTGGTCTTCGGGTTGGCGAAACGGTGGTAAAAGGTGTATTGGTTCTCGGCGCAGTGTTCCCAGGAGTCCGGTGTTGATTCGGGGGCCTCGAGCCAGAAAAAGTGCCAGTGCTGATTCGAGGTCTCGAAGGCGTAGCGTTTGGAGCCGAGAAACATCGGGTTTTTCAGGCTCAGGCCGGTCTCCTCGGGACTTTCCCGGATTGCCGCAGCCTCGGGGCTCTCGCCGCCGGGCTCGATGCCGCCGCCGGGGACTTGAATCCCAGCTTCATAATCGGCATCGTGCTTGAAGACAAGCAACTGTTTGCCCCTGGTGATGTAGCAGACCACACGGTTTCTTTCGCTCACCCTCAGACCTCCTCCCCAAACAACAAAAACGCCCGCGCAGACACTCTGCACGGACGAGGAGTTTCCCCGCGTTACCACCGCGCTTCCTTTGGAAGATAAAGGCTGAAGGATGAACGATGAAGGCAAAAACCTTTATCTTTTATCCTTTATCCTTCACCGTGCCGTAGGCACTCGGCTTCGCTGTTTCGGGCGAACCCGGACGGTTCTACTGCCTCTTTGGTTCCCGCTTCCTCTGGGAGAGGGTGAGGGTGAGGGTTCTTCCGTCTGGCTCTCGGGTGACGTTCGGTTTCCTGGTGTCCTGAGCGCTCTTTCAGCCGGTGGAGGGCTCTCTCTTTTGGGCTTGGGAAAACCTACTTTTCCCGGTCAAGGCCGAGCCCCAGTATACACGCTTTTTAGTCCTGGGAAGCCTTCACACACCCCAGATTTTGTATGTGGATGGGCTGCAGAATTTGGTATTCAACCTTCCCACCGCTCGAGCGGCCACTGATTCTTACCAGCAGGGCTCTAGCGTGGCTCAGGCTGCTTCCTAGGGCCAGCGCTGGACTGCGGCTGTGCAGGGTCAGAAGGCCGTTGGGGGCTACCGCAGCCACATCGGTGATGCGGGCCTCGAGGGCGGGTTGAATGGCTTGCGAACCTTGGGCTGGGGGAGGGTCGCCGGTGAGCAGGGCGTAGACCGTACCTGGTGGGTCGGGCAGGGCGATTTGCTGTACACACCGCCCTTGGCGGCGGAAAAGACTGGGAGCCGCACCTGGCCCCAGCACCGCCCACCGTGCTAGGTAGGCATAGGCCGAATAAGGGTCTACCGGGCCGCTCAGGCGCAGGGTGGTTTTGCCAATCTGAAGGCTGGGGCTGGCCCAGCCGCTCAACCGGAAGGGGATACCCTGTTGCACTGCGCTCAGCACCAAATCGTCGAGCGGCAGGTACTCCTGGGCATCTTGTAAGACTACTCGAGCGAACAGTTCGCCTTCCTTGAACTGTAGCCCCACCAGGCCCACGCTCCAGATACGAATACGCTCCAGGCCAAGGCCCTGTCGCTTTAGATTGGCCTGTACGTCGGCCAGCCGAACCAGGGTGGGCCGCACGGCTCGGGGGGTGTCCATCTGCCAGGGCACGGCGGCAACCTCGAGCGGCCTGTGGGGCCAGGCCAGCCACAGGCTCAGGGCCAAGGCCAGCAGGGCCAGAGAAGGCCACAGCCGGGGCCACACGTAGACCCGCCGCATTCCCGCGCTAATCGCCGAAGGGTGGCCCAGTTCTTCCAGGCTTCGCTCGAGGGACACCTGAGGGGATAAGCCGCTGAGTTGGAGTTCGTCTATGCGCAGGCGAAGGTGTCCCTCGAGTTCGGCCCGCACCAGACGGCGCTCTAAGCCCCACAGCCCACGGGTGGCCTGGCGCAAAAAGGGCTCGAGCTGGCGCTGAGTAGACATTATTCACCCGAGGTTGAACCTACTTACAGTTTAGGGCCTGAGTCTTGCCCCCGCTTGGTACTACCACCTGGTATTCGGCGTTCTGGTCGGTGATTTTTCCATTCAGTTTGATCAACAGTAGGCTGTTGGGGTCTTTAGATTTTTGCCAGGCTTGCAGACTGGGGGCATATTGGGCGCTGCTGGAAGCCAGGTGCAGGCGCACCAGGCCGCCATCTACCGGAGCTACATCGAAGGCCGAGGGCTGAGGAAAGCCGCCCAGGATTCGGTCGTAGGGGGCGGCGAGGTTGATCTCGGCCCACCTCCGGCTGGCTACGGCGTAGACCGTGCCCTCGGGGTCGCTGACGCGCAAGGTGTGAAGGCAGGCTCTGGCCTTGGGATTATCGTCGAGCAGCTTGGATAAATAAGGCGGAGCATCACCGCGCCCCAGCAGGGCTTTGCGTACCAGATACATATAAGCCAGATAGGGGTTGACCGGGGCATCCCGGCTCCCCACCTTGAAACTGGTAGACCCGATGGTGATGGTGGGGGTATCCCAGCCCTCGACCCTGACCGCTACGTTGACCCCCATGTCGAGTTGGGCCAGGTTGATAAATATGTCGTCGAAGACGGCATAGGAACGATTGTTGTGGTCTATGATGCGGATATACAAGGCGTTGGCGGTTTGGGGAAACTGCATTTCCAGCAGATAGCGTGACAGCACGGCAACTTGGTCAAACTTGACCCCCTTGGACTCGAGCAGGGTTTTGAGGTCGCTCAGCCGCAGCAGGGAAGGCTGGGCTATCCCACCCACCGCCCAAGGCACTGCGGACACACTGGGGGCTGGGCTGGGTTGGCCCAGGGCCAGGGTCAGCCATCCGGCAATCAGAAGCATCAGACCTTTAGGCATAAGTATCCTCAGGATTTTCCCCACAGCGATTCCACCGCCCGGCTAAACTGCTCGAATTCCTGGCGCTTCTGGGCCAGCACCTTGCGCCCGGCCTGGGTAATGCGGTAAAAGCGCACCGGTGCTCCCCCGCGCGGCAGGTAGCTAAACTCCGCCTCGAGCAGCTTGGCCTCGGTGAGGCGGTGCAGGGCCGGGTAGAGCGAGCCCTCCTTGAAGTCGAAATAACCCCCGGTGCGGCTGCGGGCCTCCTTGATGATTTCCAGGCCATACTTTGGCTCGTCCTGGAGGATGGACAAGAGGATCAGCTCGAGGTTGCCTTTGAGCAGATTGGCTTGGGCGTTGTCTCGTTGGAAGTTCATAGAGCTAACACTATAGATAAACTATATCGCTAATCTGTGTCAAGGGGGGGAGGGTGAAGCTAAACCCTAAACGTTGAGGGCAGAGGGCAAAGAGCGGAGAGCTAAACCTAGGTACACGACAAAACTTTTCTTTCCAAGCTGAGACGATAAAAATAGGGGCTGCCTTAGCAGAGGTAGCCCCGTGTGAGCACTAGCCGCACAGCGGCGGGCTTGGCCCGTGTGAGCACTAGGCCCACAGGGCCGGGCTTGGCCCGTGCGAGGGTGAGGGAAAGTGAGCAAAGGGCCAAAAAGCTACACCAGGACAGCATAATTGCCCTGCCCAGAAACACCGTCTGGGACGTGGTTGGTGTTTTTAGGTTTTGACCTTAAGCCTTCAGCTTTTAGCCTTTAGCTCTCCGCTCTTTGCCCTCTGCCCTCGGCTCTGTGCTTTTAGTCTTCCGCCAAATGACATCTGCACCTTATTTGCCCGCCACAAAACAGGCACAATAGTTACACAGCGATTAGTGAGGCCCTCATGGCAAACGAGACTGTGATGCTTTTGGAAGCGATCCGCCAGGCCCAGGCTGAAGGAAAACAAGTGGCCCTGGCGACGGTGGTACGGGTAATTGGCTCGGCCTACCGCCGGGAAGGGGCCAAGATGGTGGTGCGCGAAGACGGGGGTTCGGCCTGCATGATTTCTGGGGGCTGTCTCGAGCAGGAGATGATCGAGGTGGCCATGCAGATTCTGGCTAAAGGTCAGCCGGGCCGCACGATTTTTGACTACGACGAAGACAAAACTTGGTGGCCGGGCTGCGGGGGCACGGTGGAGGTCTGGGTCGAACCGGTAGAGCCACAAAGCCCCATCCTGGGCTGGCTGCACAGCTCCGAGAGTGAACCCTCGGTGATGGCGACGGTTCTTGGCGGTGGGGAAGGGCGGGTCTGGGTTGGTGGGGGCGAGGTGAGGGGTCAGATTACCCCGCTCGAGTTGCACCAAGCGGTAGTCCGGGCCGCCGAGGGAATGCTGACGGGCAGTTCGCGGCCCACCACCCGCTACATCCAGGAGGCCGAGGTGTTTTTCGATATCAGCAGCCCGGTTCCCGAAATCGTGCTGTTTGGCGCAGGGCACGATGCCAAGCCGATGGCCAGTCAGGCTTTGGTGTTAGGGTTCAAGGTGACAGTGGTAGACGCACGGCCCGACCTGCTGGCGGGCTTCGAGGGGGTGCGAACGGTTCAGGCCGCGCCCGAGGAATACCCCCAAAAAATATCCATCACCCCGCGCCAGTATGTCATCGTGATGAACCATCATCTGGATATTGACCGCCAGGCCCTAAAGTTTGCCCTGGAATCCCCGGCCCGCTACGTGGGCGTGCTGGGGCCCAGCAACCGCCTGGAGAAAATCCTCGAGGCACTAAAGCTCGAGGGCTTTGTGCCCAGCCCCCAGCAGCACTCGAGGCTGCGCAACCCTATCGGTCTGGATATCGGCGCGGAAAGCCCTGAAGAGATTGCGCTGGCCGCGTTGTCGGAGATTGTCGCGCTACAAAGGGGCTTCGAGGGCGGCTTCTTGAGCGGCAAGCAGCGCGGGATTCATGAGACCATTAGCCTGAGGCTCGAGCCGGTGCAGTGAAACCTTATCGCGGTCTGGGTTAGGGCCGGAGCATGAGCTGGGGTGAAAAGGCTTGGAGGGGGTCAAAAACACCTCCTGGACTTGGAGGTTGAACTAAAATCAGGGCTATGAGTCCTGAAAAGCTCCGCGACGAAGACTTACGCCTGGCGGAATTGCTCGAGCAGGCCCTGACCGAAGCCAGAGCCAACGGTGGATATATGCTGGCCCTCGAGCAGGCCCTAAAGCTTGTGCAAGAACGCAATCTCCTGCTCTTGAAAGCCCGCAGCTCGCTACTCGAAAGCGTCGCCGTGGAAGAGGTGGACGAACTCACCGGTCTGCCCAATGCCTCGGCCTTCAACCAAGCCCTCGAGCAGGTATTCACCTCCAAGGAAGCCTTCTCGGTGGTGGCTTTTGACCTCGATCACTTCAATCAGGTTAACTCACAGTTTTCCCCCGGTGTGGGGAACGAGGTACTGCGGCGGATTGGGGGTCTGGTGGGGAAATCGCTGCGGCGGGGCGACGTGGCCGGGCGGCTGGGAGGCCAGACCTTCGGCTTGATTTTGCGCGGTACTACCGGCGATCGGGCCTATGGGGTTTGTGAACGCCTGCGAATGGCCGTGCAGAAACACGACTGGAACAACCTGCAAGAAGGATTGAAGGTGACTATCAGCCTGGGCTACGCCGATCGGGGCAGCTATACCTCGGCTCAGCAGGTGCTAGACCGGGCTAACCGTTTTCAGCTCGAGGCCAAGAACTCCGGGCGCAACCAGACTTTCCCTGGGTCGTATTATTAGAGCACTTCTCGAGGCTGCCTTAAATCCCCTCAAAGTGATACCAAGTTCAGGTTTTAGCCAGTGGGGTGGGCCTAGAACCCCCCCATCCAGTCCCAGCTCAGAATGGCAGTTCCGCTCGCACAGTGGTTCCTTGCTCCACCACCGCCTCTACTGTGAAGTGTCCACCCCTGGCCTCTACCCGCTCGTGCATTTGGGTCAGGCCGAACCCGCCCATGCCTGCTGCGGCCGTGCCGGGTTGAAACCCCTTGCCGTTGTCCTGCACCTCGAGCACCCCTCCGCGTTCGCCCAGCGACTGCAAGGAGACCTGCACTAGCGAGGGTCGAGCATGTTTGGCTGCGTTGGCCAGAGCCTCTTGGAGTACGCGGAAAAACACCAGCTCAGAAGCCTGGGAAAGCTCGAGCTTTTCGGGCAGGTCTAGCCGCACACGAAACCCGGCCTGCTCGGCAAAGGCCGTGCAGTAGCGCCGTACCGACTCGAGAAAACCGTAGCGCTCGAGGTCTATGGGGCGTAGGGCAAAAATACTGCGCCGCACCTCGCGGATTTGTGCTCGCAGGGCATCCTTGACCTCTCCCAGCTCAGCCAGCGCTTTGGGGGGGTCGGTGTTCAGCAAACGTTCGGAAAGGTCGAGCTTGAGGGCCATAAAGGCCAGGGCTTGGGCGATGCCGTCGTGGATTTCTCGAGCAATACGGTTGCGCTCTTCGGTGAGGGCCAACTCCTCGGCCCGTAGATAGGCTTGGGCATTGCGCACGGCCAAGGCCACTTGCGCAGCCAGAAAGCGCAAGAAGGGCAGTTTCTGCTGCAAGGTGGCGGCCTGACCCTGTACCAGCATCAGGCCGATGGCCGAATCGGGCTGAGCGACCTGACCCGGCTGGTCGTTGATACTCAGGGGCAGGGCCAGCAGATTGTCCTGCACGAAGACCGGAGCCTCGAGGGCCTCTTTCCAAATCCCCTCTGGTGCGAAAGCGTGGGAAATCAGGCCCAGGTCGGGTGGCGTAGCCCTGGTTCTGTTGAGACTAGGGTCTGGGACGATGCCAGTGTGGTCACTGGCATGACTCAGGCCTGGTACGGGCATAGCCCGGTCACTGGCATGACTCAGGCCACGCATAACTTGGGGTTGCAAGAAATGTTCTTGATCGAGCAGAAATACTCCGCCTCCATCGGCATCGGCCCACTCCAGAATGCGCTCCAAGAGCCTTGCCAGCAGTTTCTCGAGATTGGCCTCAGCCCGCAGAGCCTGATCCACTTCGTAGAGCGTGAGCAGGTCGCGGGTGCGAGCCCGCACCCCCTCGAGGGCTCCCGCCACCTCCGGCACCAGCACTTCCAAAAAGCCCTGCTCCTCCTTGGAGATGGGCCGAGGCAGGTCTAACTCGAGCTTGGCATCGAGCCCACCCAGCGCTAGGGAGTAGGTGCGCTGGGGAATTCCCTGGAACCCCGGCGAGGCAGCCCGCACTCCCTCCAAGGTTAGGGCGGCTTCGCGGTTGAGGGTACGAGCGACTTCCCCTACCACCGCGGTCAGGGCTTGCTCGAGGTTTTCCGCTCCCGAGGCCCCCTTGAGCACGTTGCCCACAGCCTCCAGACGGCGGTTGGCCTGCTCGAGGGCGGCCTGGGCACGCTCGCGCTCTTGCACTTGCTGGGCAATCCACTCGAGGGTCATCCAGGTAACTAAAGGCCCCATCAAGCCATAAAAACCCAGCCTCAGCCAGAACCCTATAACCTGGCCCTCGTAAGGTTTGAGCGAAAGTTCAAACAGCACCACCACCAGCAGTATCAGCAGGGGCAAAAACAGGCGATACAGCCGTATCAAGCGGTAAAGGCTAGGCGGAACTTCCATAGGTCTAAGGTAGTGGTCAACCGGGCTGGTTGACTAGGACTTTTGTCCGGCAGTATTGGACAGGGGGCAAAACGCTAAAAGCTGAAGGCTTAAAGCAAATAAATAATCCCTAGAAAGTAGATTCCCTCTCCCAAGAGGGAGAGGGTGGCACTAGCCCCAACGGGGCGGGCTTGGCCCGTGTGAGCACTAGCCGCACAGCGGCGGGCTTGGCCCGTGCGAGCACTAGGCCCACAGGGCCGGGCTTGGCCCGTGCGAGGGTGAGGGAAAGTGAGCAAAGGGCCAAAAAGCTACACCAGGACAGCATAATTGCCCTGCCCAGAAACACCGTCTGGGACGTGGTTGGTGTTTTTAGGTTTTGCCTTCAGCTCTCTACTCCTCCCGTTTGCCATGCCGGGCATACCAGCGACTCTGGTGCAGAAATCCCCGCAGAAACTGAACCTCACCGGGAGTCAGTTGGGCTTTGTGCAACAGGCGACGAAAACGCCGAACCGCGTAGGGCTGGCGGTGGGTGTCGGTAAAGCCGGTCTCGAGCACCCATTTGCCCAGGTCGTCAAACAGCGCCTCGAGGGCCACACGCGGAGCCTGGGCCGGTTCGGGTGGGGGCGGGGGAGTCTGGGCTGCCATGAAGATCTCGTAAGCCAATACCATTACCGCTTGGGCCAGGTTCAGGCTGGGCTGCTTGGGGGCGGTGGGAATCCGCACGATCAGTTGCGAGAGGTCGAGTTCGTCGGTGGTCAGCCCTGCTGTCTCCCGACCAAACACCAGGGCCACCTTGGCTTTTTGGGCCATCTGAACTGCTTTGGGAGCCATCTCCCTGGCCGAGAGCACGGCCCCGGTGTAGATGTCGCGCTTGCGCACGGTGGTTGCAATCACCAGTTGCACCTCCGAGACCGCCTCGAGCAGGCTTTGGCTTATACCAGCACTCTCCAGGATGTCCTCGGCGTGAACTGCCAGCCGGTAGGCCCAGGAGTTGGAGCCCAAGCCCAAATCCTTTTGCACACGGGGTTCTGGGGCTACCAGCCGGAGGTCGGAAAGGCCAAAGTTTTGCATGGCTCGAGCCACTGCACCCACATTCATGGGTTCTTGCGAACCTACCAGGACGACGCGAATATTCTCGAGCATAAGGGGCTTATGGCAGAGAGCTGAGAGTGGAGAGCAGAGAGCTAAACATTGAAGGCTCAAAGTCAAAAACCAAATCGCGTCCCAGACGGTGTTTATGGATAGGGCAATTATGTCGTCGTGCTGTAGCTTTTTGGCTCTTTGTCTTTTACTTTCAGCTTTCGGCGTTAGTCGTTAGACGTTTTGCGTCTAGCGTTAATTCCCGCCACAAGCATACTGGCTCACCCGGTTTTGGGGCACCTGCACCCAAGAGATGCGCTCGGTGGGCAGGTTGGGGGCGGCCAGGCAGCCGGTGGTTCGGTCTATGGCGAGGGTCTGATACACCGGACTGTCGGCCACTGCAGGCCCCACGCTAACTACAGACGTAGCTTGCGGAGGAGTATTTTGTACCCCGGCCTGCTGGCGTTGGGTCTGGTTACTGGGAAACAAAGCCTGAACCCCGCTGCTGCTGGGGTCGCCGCTCAGCAAGTCCATACCGCTCGAGATGAGCCCCGAGGGTTGGGGGAAATCGCCCGCCGGACGACCCCGCAAGGCTTCCTCCACGAAGTCACGCCAGATAACGGGGTTGACCAGCGAACTGCTGGGTTCCACCCCGTTCATGCGCTGGGGTTTGTGGTCGTCGCGGCCTACCCAAAGCGTCGCCACCAAGCCGCGCGTAGCTCCAGCAAACCACAAGTCGGCGGCATCCTGGCTGGTTCCGGTCTTGCCCCCGATAATCCGGCCTGGAATCTGCGCGTCCTGCGCTAAGCTGCTCCTGAAACCTGGGGGTACGTCGTAGACATAGCCTTTCATCATGTCCCAGACCTGATAAGCCACCTGGGGGCTCCACAGCAGCACCTTTTTGGGATTGGGCTGGTAGATGATCCGGCCCCGGCTGTCTTCCACCCGCAGCACCAGTTGGGGTTCAACCCAGTATCCGCCGTTGACAAAACTGCTGTAAGCCGCCGCCAGGCCCATCGGGGTGATATCCACCCCACCGCCAATGGCGTTTGCCAGAACCGGGGTATTGCCGGTAAGGCGAAACCCTGCGGCCTTGAGCTTGTCGCCCAACCGGGAAATCCCGATGGAGTCCAGGGTGCGAATGGCGGGTAGGTTGAGCGAGCGATCCATGGCGTAGCGGATGGTCACGGGGCGGTTCAGGAAGGTGTTGTCGAAATTTTTGGGTTTCCACACCCCCTGGGGCGTGGGGTATTCCAGCGCGGCATCGAGCACGGTATTGGCCTCAGTCCAGCCCGCCTCGAGGGCAGTTCCGTAGGTAAAGGGCTTGATAGCCGAGCCAGGGCTGCGCCAAGCCTGGGTGGCCCGGTTGAATTCGGCGGCGGGGTCGGTGCCGGGTTTGGCCCCCACCATCGCGTAGACCTCACCCGAAAGCGGATCCATGCCCACCATTGCCAGTTGGGCTCCGTCGGGCAACCTGCGCCCAGTGACGGCTTTCTCTGCGGCAGCCTGCATTTTCAGGTCGAGGGTGGTGTAGACCCGCAAGCCACCCTCGTCGCGTAGCTTGTCGGCTCCCAACTTTTCCTTCAGGAAGCGCTGGACTTCCAGCACGAAGTAGCGTGCTGTGCGAATGTTGAGGTCGGGAATAATCCGGGCCTCAGGAGCTATCAGCTTGGCTGTTTTGAGGTTGCCATTGGCATCGTAGGTGGCTTGCCAGCCACGTGGGACGATGGGCTGCTTCCAGGCTTTGTCGGCCTCGGCCCGGCTGACCCAGCCATCATTAACCATGTTGTTGAGCAGGATGTGCATTCGCCTGCGAGACGATTTAAGGTCGAGGTAGCGGGAATTAGGGGCTGGTATCAGAATTGCCAGATAGGCTCCTTCGGCCAGGCTCAACTGAGAGGGGTCTTTGCCAAAATAAGCCTGGGAGGCTGCCCAGATGCCTTGGGCGTTGCCACCCCAGGGAACCACGTTGAAATACATCTCGAGGATTTCGTCTTTGGAGTAGCGCCGCTCGAGCTGTATGGCTAAAGGAAACTCCTTGAACTTGCGCTCGAAACCCAACAAACCCTGGCGCTGAGCGGCGATGTTTTTGAGCAAAGTATTTTTGACTACCTGGGTGGTGATGGTCGAACCCCCTTGAAGGTCGCCCCGCAGCGAATAATACAGCCCCCCAAACAGACGCACGAAATCTACGCCGTAGTGTCTGAAAAAGCGCTGGTCTTCGGAGACCACCACCGCCACGATCGCCGCAGGCGAAACATCGGAGAGCCGCACTACCTGCCGAGCAATGGCTCGCCCATTTTCCACCGCCCCCACATCGGCGATGGGTGTGCCATCGCGGGTATAAAAGATCGAAGTTGCGGTAAAGCGTAATTGGTCGAGGGTACTGAGGCTGGGCAGGTCGCGCAGCAGGGTGTAGGCGATATAACCCCCTGTAGCAATTCCCCCCAGGATCCCCACAATGACCACCACCCGTAAAACCCGAAACAGCGTGCGCACGGGGCTTAGTCTACCAGGGGTGGATGAGGCTATGTGTAAAAGGCCCAGAGCAGAAAGCTGAGGGTTAAAGGCAAGACGCAAGATGCTAAAACCGTCGAAGGCCAAAAACTCAAAGCCAACAACCTAAAAACATAAATCGCCTCCCAGACGGTGTTTCTTGGTATGACAATTCTGTCGTCCTGCTGTAGCTTTTGGCCCTTTGCATTTTGCTTTAAGCCTTCAGCCTCTTGCGTCTTACCCTATACCGACAGGGCCTCACTCTGGGCATCTTCGGTTAGGCGCAGAAAGAATTCCTCGAGGTCGTGGCTTCCATGTTGGTCGAGCAGTTCCTTGGGCGAGCCCAAAGCCAGCAACCGGCCCCGGTGTACCAGGGCCACCCGGTCAGCGACTTGTTCGGCCAGGTAGAGCTGATGGGTAGCATAGAGCACGGCTCGACCATCCTTGGAGTAGTCCTTGAGCAAGTCCTTGACTAAACGCGCAGCATGGGGGTCGAGGCCCACCATCGGCTCGTCCAGAATGAGGGCTTGTGGACGGTGCAGCAGGCTCATTGCCAGCGAGAGCTTCTGGCGCATCCCGTGCGAATAGGTCTCAATTAGCGAGGAGGCAAAGCGCTCCAGCCGAAATTGCACCAGCAGCTCTGTAATCCGGTTCTCAGACTCGCTTCTGGGCAGCTTGTAGATGCCTGCGGCAAAACGCAAGATCTCGAGGCCACTGAGCTTGCCGTAGAGGTAGGGACGGTCGGGCACATAACCAAACTGGGCCTTGGCCCGCACCGGTTCCTTCCACACGTCTACGCCGTTGACCAGGGCCCGTCCTCTGGTGGGCCGTAGAAGCCCCACCAGGGCCTTGATACTGGTACTTTTACCCGCTCCGTTGGGGCCGAGCAGGGCCAGGGTTTCACCAGGGAACACCTCGAGGTCGAGTCCTTGCAAAGCCGTGAACTTTCCATAGAGCTTGCTGAGGTTCTCCAAGCGAATCATCTAGCTTAAAGCCTAAGGCCCCCAGCCCCCAGCAAAGGTGCAAATTGCCAGGCTTTCTGCACTCTTCGGCTATTGCAAGGCCGCTCGAGCCCCTTGCAAGGTGACCTCGAGTTCGGCCTGGCCGTGCGCTGCTGAGAAAAATGCGGCCTCGAACTGGCTCGGAGGCCAGTAGACCCCTCGCTCCAGCAGCCCGTGAAAAAACCGCTTGAAGGCTTCGGTATCGGCTTCCACCGCCTGGGCATACGTCGCCACCGGGCCTGGGCAGAAAAACAGGGTAATCATCGAGCCGACCCGGTTAATCGTAGCCGGGATACCGGTAGCCCGCAGGATGTCCTCCAGACCCTCCTGCAAAGCTTTGCCATAAGCCTCGAGTTTCGCATAGGGCGGGTTCTCCGCCAGCAACCGCAGGGTTTCGATGCCCGCAGCCATGGCAATCGGGTTGCCCGAGAGGGTTCCAGCCTGGTACACCGGCCCCAGCGGAGCAATATAGCCCATAATCTCGGCCTTGCCCCCATAAGCCCCCACCGGCAGCCCGCCACCAATAATCTTTCCCCAGCACACCAAATCGGGCTCCAGGCCCAGGAGTTCAACGCCCCCCCCCGGAGCCAGCCGAAACCCGGTCATGACCTCGTCGGCAATCAGCACTGCGCCGTGCTGGCGGGTTAGGTCGCGCAGGGCCATGAGAAAGGCTGCGGTGGGAACCAGCACCCCAGCGTTGCCCACCACCGGCTCGAAGATGACCGCAGCGATGTCCGGCCCACGCTGGGAGAAGAGCGCCTCGAGGCTGGCCACATCGTTGTAATCGGCTACCAGGGTGAGTTCGGCAAACGCCTGGGGAACCCCGGCGCTGCTGGGTGCAGTTTTAGCCGTGCCCCCCCCAGCGCTCAGCAGCCCCGAACCGGCTTGTACCAGCAAGCTATCGGCGTGGCCGTGATAATTACCCCGAAACTTCACGATGAGATCGCGCCCGGTGTAGCCTCGCGCCAACCGCAGGGCACTCATGGTGGCCTCGGTGCCACTGCTGACAAAACGCACCAGGTCGCAAGCCGGATAAGCCTTCAGCACCAACTCGGCCAGCTCGAGTTCACGCTCGGTGGGGGCTCCGTAGCTGAGGCCCTCCTCGAGGGCGGTGCGGATGGCCTGCTGCACCCTGGGATGGCTGTGGCCCAGGATCATCGGCCCCCAGGAGCCAATATAGTCAATCAGTTCGTTTCCGTCGGCATCCCAAAGCCTCGAGCCCCCTGCCCTGGCGATAAAGCGTGGGGTTCCCCCCACCGCTTTGAAGGCCCGCACCGGGGAGTTCACCCCGCCAGGAATAACGCTTTGGGCTCGAGCGAAAAGCTCTTCGGAGTGCCAGGTGTTTGGTCTAATCCCCTTCATGCTCGTGACCTTAGCACAAAGAAGGCCGAGGGCAAAGAGCTAAAGACCGTCCTACGCCCAACGCCAAAAGCTAAAGGCTAAAAGCAAAATACGGAAAGGTCAAAAGCTACAGCAGGACGACAGGATTGTCATACCAAAAAACACCGTCTGGGAGGCGATTTATGTTTTTAGGTTGTTGGCTTTGAGTTGTTGGCCTTCGACGTTCGACCTTCGACGTTCGACCTTCGACGGTTTTAGTATCTTGCGTCTTGCCTTTACCCCTCAGCTTTCTGCTCATGGCGTTCCCCAGAACTCTACCCCCACTTTGGGCTATAAACTCTCGGCGTATAATCTGGGGCAGTGAACCCCTGGTGCATACACTCTATAGTTGCATCCCCATACGGTGGGGATACAACTATCTTTGGCTTCTGCGAGCTAGTGCTCAGCCGGGTTGCGCTTGAGGCAGAGGGTTAAGACATGCGTACACGCAACGTGGTTTTGGTGGTTATCTTTGTGCTGATGGCGGTTTTAGCCTGGCGCAACTGGACTGTTTTTAGCGAACTGCGGCCCTTGTCGCTGGTCTTTGTCCAGGTGCAAGCACCCTTGGGCATCGTGATGCTGGTGATTATCGCGGTGTTGGTGG
Organism: Thermaceae bacterium; assembly: GCA_015478585.1. Lineage (GTDB taxonomy): Bacteria > Deinococcota > Deinococci > Deinococcales > Thermaceae > Meiothermus. Next base: position 18,270 of record JADMIM010000027.1, read on the forward strand.
TGGTGTATTTCCTCTACACGGTGGGCCTCGAGACCGCCGCTTTGCTAGAGGTCAAACGCTACGCGCGGGAGTTGCTCCAGACCCGCAAGCTGGCCGAGGATGCTGAGACCAGTCGCTTCACCGACCTTAAAAAATGGCTCGAGGCCGAGCTTTCTAGCATCAAGGCAGTGCAGCCCTCGGGCCTGGAGACCAAGCTGCAAGAGGTGTTAACCCGCATAGGCCAGACCGAGACCGAGCTACGTGACGATATCGAGAAGGCAGGCAACACCATCGCTGCTTATATTGGCGAGTTGGAAGATCAGATTACCGGGAAAGATGCCCACAAGCCCCCGCTGCGTTGAGCAAATTGGGCAAAACCGCTACACTGGGAAAGCTCTCGGGCCGTTAGCTCAGTTGGTTAGAGCGGACGACTCATAATCGTTTGGTCGCGGGTTCAAGTCCTGCACGGCCCACCACAGCTTACAAAAGCGCCCCAGGTTTTAATGCCTGGGGCGCACATTTCATTTAGAGCAGCCTGAAGGGGCAGGCCCAGCTCCTGCCCGGCACCTGATGGTTTTTGCCTACCTTATGCCAACTTCAGGTAGAGAGTATTCAGCCTGTAGCCAGTGGAATTGCCTAAAATCCCCCCATCCGGCCCTGACCCGGCTTAGGACAATAACCTTGGCCAGGTTTTTTAGCCCCCCTTCCCCCTTACTAAGGGGGGATTGAAGCTCTGGTGGGTGGATACCCGGATAGCTTTATCTATCTGAAGTTGATATAAGCGTCCATGGGCGAGATCGTCCGTAGACCGTACAACACCCCTCTACCCCCCTCTACCCCCGTACCGGGTGGCCCAGCAAGCGGAAGCCCACCATCACCACCAGAACTGTCCCACCCTCGTGGGCTATAACCCCCAGCGGCAGTGGAATTTGCCCCAGCAGGGCCAGGATGCCCACCACTACAATCACTCCCAGGGCGAAGCTCAGGTTGAAGCGCACGGTGTGGTCGGTGGCTTTGGCCAGGGCGATGGCTCCAGTGAGCCCCCTGAGGTCGTTTTTCATCAGTACCAGGTCAGCGCTTTCCAGGGCCACATCGGAACCCGAGGCGACCGAGATGCCCAGGTCAGCGCTGGAGAGAGCCGGGGCATCGTTTACCCCGTCACCAACCATCGCCACTCGTCCCTCGAGGCGCAACTCGGCAATCACCCGCAGTTTCTCCTCGGGCAACAGCTCGGCTTGTATCTCGTGTACGTCAATCTCGTGGGCAATGTGCTGGGCCACGGCCTGACGGTCGCCGGTCAGCATCACCACCCGCAGGCCCCGCCGCCGTAGGGCTTGTACGGTTTCTTTGGCCTGAGCACGGGGAGTGTCGGCCACAGCTAACAGGGCCACGATGCGGCTGTCGCGTCCCAGCAGCAAAGTGGTTAGTCCCTCGCGCTCGAGCCGCTCGAGATGGCTCTGGGCATAAGCCGACAGGCTGGCCCCATGTTGCGCAGCCAGGGCGCGGGTTCCGGCCCAAACTTCCTCCCCATTCAGCCTGCCCACGATGCCCCGGCCCCGCAGGGCCTGCACCTTACTTACTGCCAGGGGCTCTCCAGCAAAGCTCTCGCTGATGGCCTTGGCGAGGGGATGCTCGCTGTAGCGCTCCAGACCCGCCGCCAGGGCGTGGACTTGGGCCTGGCTACCCTCCAGGGCGGTGATCTCCACCAGCCGCATTTTCCCCTCGGTGAGGGTGCCAGTCTTGTCGAAGGCCACAATCCCAATGTGGGCCAGGGCCTCGAGGGCCGCTCCGCTCTTGAACAAGACCCCGACCCTGGCTCCGGCAGCCATCGCCGAGAGCACCGCTGCCGGGGTGCTGATCACCACCGCACAGGGGCTTGCCACCACCAAAAAGGTCATGGCGCGGTACCAGGCTTGGGGCGAGGGCAAATCCACCAAGTAGTGCAACACCGCGTACACCACTGGGGCCGAGAACAACACGGCTATCGTATAGGGGCCTTCCAGTCGGGCGGCAAAGCGCTCGGTGGGGCTTTTGGCAGCCTGGGCTTCTTCGACCAGACGAATCAGCCGGGCCAGGGTGCTCTCGCTGGCCGGACGCTCGACCCTGGCTGTCACCACCCCCTGCCCGTTGAGGGTTCCGCTGAACACCGATTCTCCTGGCCCTTTGTCCACCGGAACCGACTCGCCGGTGATGGCGCTTTCGTCCACGCTGGTCAACCCCTCTTGCACGGTGGCATCGGCGGCGAAGCGCTCGCCGGGTCGCACCACCAGCAAGTCGCCGGGCCGGATAGCCTCCAAGCTCAGCCAAACATCCTGCCCGTCACGGCGAATGGTAGCCCCCTCGGGCCGCAGGGCCATCAGGGCCTGGATGGCTTTGCGGGTGCGGGTGAAGGCCCAGTCTTGCAGGGTGTTGGATAAGCTGAACAAGAAGAGCAGGATGACTCCATCGGCCTCCTGGCCTACGCTCAGGGCACCTAGAGCGGCTACTACCATCAGCAGGTTCACGTCCAGCTTGTGGGCTTTGAACAGGGTGCGTACGGCAGCGATGGCAGCAGGCAACCCCCCAGCCAGAAAAGCCACCGTATAAAAAGTGTGCTCGAGTGCCCCTCGTCCCATCCGGCCTGCCACGAGTTCGCCCACCAGGCCCAGCAGGGTCAGAGCGGTCAGGAGAAAACCCCGCCTCACCGGGTCTTGCCAGAAGGGTGAAGACGGGGACGGTTTAGAGGTAGGAATGTGTGTGTGTAGGGTCATAGTGATTGATTGGGGGTGGGGTGAGGGGTTTTCCTCACCCCACCGCCTAAACAGGGCCAGAACTATGCCGTAACTCTGGGGGTTCCTAGCCAGTCATAGACCAGCACCGCCGCGGCGATCAGGTTCAACACGATATTCCAGCCCGCCGTCGGCAACCCCAAAAAGCTAGCACTAAAGAAGCCGATAATTCCTAATGCGGCGTAGATCAGCCCCAGCACCGCCGAGACCGCATGGGCGGTTTGGTCGCTGCTGAAGTAGCCGTACAGCAAAACCGCCGCCGTTAGCAGATAGGTCATGGCCATCGCCGAGGTGGTGGATATAACTCCCAAGACGTAGCCACCGGTGGCAGAAAACAGTCCCAGCAAGCCCAATAGGGCAAACCCTAGCCCCGTCCACAAATCTATGGTTCTTGCTGTTGACATAACCGCTCCTTTCTCAGCCTTTGACCAGGGTTTTCACCGGAATCTGGCGGGTCTTGGATGTTTCAGCTTTGGGCAGGGTCAGGGTGAGCACCCCGTTCTCGAACAGGGCGCTGGCTTTTTCGCTGAGCACCTCAGCCGGTAGGGTTACGGAACGGTCAAAGCGGGTGTAGCGATGCTCGCGCAGGTGATAGTTGCGCTCTTTTTTCTCTTCCTCCTTCTTGCTTTCACCAAAGATGTGGAGCACATCGCCGCGCACTTCGGCCTGGACTTCCTCGGGTTTGAGGCCAGGAATCGAGGCTTTGACCATCAGGTTGGGGCCTTCCTCGTAGACATCCAGGGGCATCGGGGTCAGGTCGGGCAGCTCGAGGTCGTAGCGAAACGGGCTTTCATCGAAGAGTCGCTCGATCTCCCGGCGCAGGGTGCCTATTTCGCGGAAAGGATCGAAACGGGCTAACATACGGCACTTCCTCTCTTGATGTGTGGTGGCAACACATCGGTCTCGAAACTTGCTAGCCATCCCAGCTTCCCAGCCGCCACCTGGCCGGGAAGCCGAGGGGATCAACGTTTGGTAGCCTGGGCAGGGCTGGGGGTTTGGACTGGAGCCACTGGGCTGGCCCGCACCAGCAACACCGGCACCGTGGCATGATGAGCCACGCCTTCGGCCACGCTGCCCAAGAGCAAACGATCCAACCCGCTTCGTCCGTGAGTGCCCATCACGATCAGGTCGAAGTTGCCTTGCTGGGCGTACTCGACGATGACCTGAGCCTCGCGCTGGTAGCTCGAGTGTATGAGTTCGGTGGTCACTTTGGCGGCTTTGATGTTGGCTTTGGCCTTCTCCAAGATGGTTTTACCCTCTTGCTCGAGGCCGGTTTCGATCTGTTCGTAATCCAGTATCGCCATAGCCCCCATCCCAAAGGGGTCGGAGAGCGGCAGTATCGAAGGAATCACGTACACAAAGCGCAAATCCGCATCCAGCGATACCGCCAAGTGGTCAGCCATCTGGACGGCGAGCTGGCCGGACTCACTTCCGTCTACTGGGGCCAGGATGTGGCGGAACAACCCGCCCACAGGCTCAGTCTTGCCGTCGCCGCGCACCAGCAAAAGCGGTATCGGTGAGAGCCTCGAGACCCGCTCGGCCACGCTGCCCAACAACACCCGGCGCAAACCCTCTCGTCCGTGGGTGCCCATCACAATCAGGTCGCAGCCGGTCTGCTGGGCCAGTTGCACGATGCCCCAGCCCACGTCTTCTTCGCGTAGATGCTCGGCTTGCAGCTCGAGGTTCATCTGGCGGCCCAGGTCTTGCCAGGGCTCGAGCACGGTTTGGGCATAGCTTTCTTGCTCCTGCCGGGTCACACCCAAGCGCAAGTGAGCCGGTGGGGTTTGGAGTACGTGACCGACCACCACCTTGGCCCCTAGCTTCTGGGCGAACCCCAAGCCGATCTGTCCGGCTTGCTTACTGCACGAAGAATCATCGAGGGCAATGAGAATTTTATTGAACATAAAATCCTCCACAGCCTCAAGTTGAGGCAGTCCCGTTACCAAGCCATTACCAGGGAGGGGGCTAAAGGCTAAACGCAAGACGCTAAACGCTAAAAACTAAAGGCTAAAAACAAAATACGGAAAGGTCAAAAGCTACACCAGGACAGCCTAATTGGTCTATCAAGAAACACCGTCTGGGACGTGGCTGGTGTTTTTAGGTTTTTGACTTTGAGTTTTTCGCGTTCGACCTTCGACCAGTTTTTAGCGTTTTGCACATGGCTTGTCGCTTGTAGCTCATTGCTCATTGCTGGTCGCTCTATACTCGGTAGATATGGCCCAAACCCAAGTCGAGATTTTTCCCAGCGGCCTTACCTTGGCCGTAGAAGAACAACCCTGGAATCCCGGTGTGGCTTTGCAATTGTTGCTTCCGGTAGGGGTCACCACCGACCCCGAGGGCCTCGAGGGGGCCGCCTCGTTGATTGAGGGCTGGCTCTGGAAGGGGGCCGGGGTGCGGGATGCGCGGGCCTTCGCCGAAGTGCTGGACGACCTCGGGGTGCGGCGGGGCAGCGGCTCGGGACTGGAGTACACCACCTTTGCCGCACAGTTCCTCCAGGACAAACTGGAGGCGGTCTTGGAGCTTTACGCCGACCTCTTGTTGCGTCCGCAGTTGCCTGGGGAGGGCCTCGAGGCGGTACGCCAAGTGGCCCTGCAAGAACTTGCCTCCATCGAAGACCAACCTTCCAAAAAGATGTTTACAGCCCTGCGGCGCGAGGTGTTTTCTAGCAACCACGGGCGTAGCGCGGCGGGAACCAAGCAGGGTTTGGAGAAGGCCTCAGCAGAGGTTCTAGGCCAGGATTTTGCCAATCGTTTCACGGCCAGTGGTGCGATTGTGGCCCTGGTCGGTGGGATCTCTCTCCCAGCGGCCAGGGAAGCCACACTAAAAGCCTTTGCCGCCTGGGGGGGCCAGGCGGCTGCTTCCCCTGCGGTTAGGCTCAACCCACCCCACCCAGTACACATCGAGCAGGACACCTCCCAGACCCAAATCGGCCTGATTTATCCTGATATCTCCTTCGGCCACCCCGAGTTTTACAGCGCTCGCCTGGCGGCCCAGGTGCTCTCGGGAGGGATGGGTAGCCGCTTGTTCAGTGAAGTTCGCGAGAAGCGGGGGTTGGTGTATTCGGTGTATGCCTCGCCGGGCGGGGTCAAGGGGTATAGCTATCTCTCGGCCTACGCCGGAACCATGCCGGGCCGGGCCGACGAAACCCTGCGGGTGTTGCAAGGTGAAATTGAGCGGTTGGCTCAGGGGGTGAGCCTGGAGGAACTCAAGCGGGCCAAAATCGGACTACGCACCGCCTTGGTGATGGGCGAGGAATCGGCACGATCACGGGTAGCGAGCATCACTCGAGACCTCTACTTGCTGGGCCGAGTGCGCACCCTGGAGGAAATTGAGGCCGGAATTGCCGCGGTGGATCTGGAGCGAATCAACCGCTATCTGAGCGCAAACCCCTACCACAATCCCTGGATTGCAACGCTAGGGCCGGTTGAAGTAGCCAGTGTGGGCTGATTGCATCAGGACTTCAATCCAGGACATCCCGCATCCGTCCCCGAGGGCCTCATTTAGCATGAAGACTGCTCGAGAAGCCCTTTCCACTTGCCAGGGGCTGTTTTAGAAAAGGTTATCCATGACTCAAACCCCAACCACCGAGTTCAAACAAACTGTGCTGGACAATGGTCTGACCATCATCGCCGAAGTGAACCCCCAGGCCCAAAGCACGGCCCTGGGCTACTTTGTCAAGACCGGCAGCCGCGATGAGACCGCGCAAATCTCGGGGCTGTCGCATTTTCTCGAGCACATGACCTTTAAGGGAACCGCCCAGCGCGACGCGGTGGCGGTCAACCTCGAGTTCGACGTGCTGGGGGCACAATATAACGCCTATACCAGCGAGGAAAACACCGTTTACTACGGGGCGGTGCTACCGGAGTTTGGGCCCAGCCTGCTCGAGCTGTGGACTGATCTGATGCGCCCCTCACTGCGCCCTGAAGACTTCGAGTTGGAGAAAAAGGTCATTTTGGAGGAAATCGAACTCTATAAAGACCGCCCCAGCACCATGCTCTTTGACTGGGGACGCGAGCGCTACTTCGCCGGACACCCCTTGGGAAACAGCGTGCTGGGAACGGCCCAGAGCATCAGCGATTTGAGCCTGGAGCAGATGCAAACCTACCACGCCCGCCGATATACCCCCGCCAATATGGTTCTGGGGCTGGCTGGAAACCTGAACTGGGAAATGATGCTCGCACAAGCCCAGGAGCTTACGGCGGGTTGGGTTGGGGGTGAGGCCCCACGGGCCTATCCAGCCTTGCGCAGCCGCACCGGCCAGGCCAGAGAGCCTTACGCCAAGGCCACGCAGGTCTATATGGCTCTGATGGCCCCTGGGGTTGCCGCGCAAGACCCCCGCCGCTACGCCATGAGCCTGCTCGCCAATATTCTAGGCGAAGAGGGCAACAGCAGGCTGTACTGGGCGCTGACCGATACGGGCCTGGTGGAATCGGTATCGGCAGGGAGCGATGAATCTGACGGGGCAGGATTATTCTACGTCTATGCCCAGACCGACAGCGCCAACGAGGCCCAAGTTAGGGCGATTTTGCAAGACCAACTCGAGCATCTCGAGCAGGGCGGCGTGAGCCAGAGTGAACTCCGCTCGGCTAAAAATAAGCTGGCCACGGGCCTGGTTTTTGCAGGTGAGACCCCCCTGCAGCGTCTTTTTAGCCTAGGCCTCAACTACGTCTACAACCGAACCTACGAGCCCCTGAGCGAAACCGCGGCCCGGGTCGAGGCGGTCTCGCTGGCCGAGATCAACGGACTGCTCGAGTCCAAGCCCTTGAGCCAAAGTTTTTTGTACAGCCTGGTTCCCGCCGGGTCTTGAGCCCTATCGCGGTTTGCCAAAATCCAATGTCCAGTAGGTATTGAAGGTATCGCCGCTCGAGCCGCGTACCAGTGCGGCCCCCATGGCCCTGAAGGAGGCTTGCTTGATGACCTCGCAGTGACCGGAGGTGCTGGCCAGCCAGGCCCTCAGCACGGTATCCATGCTGGGTTGTCCAGCGGCGATGTTCTCGCCTATAGTTGCCCACCGATAACCTGCTCGAGTCACCCTATCTCCCAGGCTCGAGCCATCTGAGCCGGTATGGGAGAAAAAATTATGTTGCTGCATATCCTGGCTGTGGGCGCGGGCAGCAGCCTCGAGTTGGGCGCTCCAGGTCAGGGCGGCCAGCGGTCTGGGAAAAACCCGCTTGGGACAACGGCAGGGCGTGGCTCGGATGCGGTTGACGGCCTGCAGAAAAGTGCTTGGGTTCAGACCGCTACCCGCAGCGCTAAAGCCCAGGCGGCTACAAGGGGGTAAGGTTTGGCCCTGGGCTAAAGCAGGAATCACCCACAGGCTCAAAGCCAGCCCGAGCATCAGAAATCTCAGCTTCGGCATGGCTGCATTTTGCCCCAAAGCTTTCTGAGTTTGCTGGCGGTTTCTCCGGCCCACAAATAATACCAAGTTGGGTTAGGTCGTCACCGAACGGTGACGACCTAACCCAACTGACGGGAGTTAACTAGGCTTCACCAAGATGGGCCTCTAAAAAGCTTGACAAACTATCTTTGTGAAGCTGGTATAAACCCCTCTGACCAGGCTGAGGTCGTAGGATGCGAGAGATGAAAGTTTTGTTGTTGCTGCTCACAGCTTTGGCCTCGCTGGCCCTGGGTCAGACGGCTTTGGAGCTCGAGGTGTTGCAGCGTACCAATCAGGCGCGCTTGGAGCACGGCCTTCCGCCCTTGCAGTGGGAAAACCTGGCCTATAAAGCGGCTATGGGTCATGCCCAGGACATGCTGAATCGGAACTACTTCGCCCACGAGACCCCCGAGGGTCTGACTTCTGCTGACCGAATGTGGGCGGCAGGCTTGATGGAAGTGGTCTGCGGGGAAAACCTAGCTAGCTTTAGCGGCTATCCCGATGGCGAAATTCCCCAGCGCTCCCTCACCGGTTGGATGAACAGCCCCGGCCACCGGGCCAACTTGCTCAACTCCAACTACACCCATCTGGGCGTGGCCTTGGTGCGCAAAGGCGACAAGGTGATGGTGGTGCAAAACTTTGTGGGACGACCCTTCGACCCGCAAATTACCCGTACGCCCACAGTGGCCCAGCGTGCGGTGATGGTTCTTGTGGGCTCGGCTCCTGGCAAGCTGGGGGTGTTCGTGGGAGGTGGGCTATATGCCGCTCTGGAGTCGGTTTTTAACACCCGGCTCGAGCTGCCTCCTGGAGCCCAGCCCAACTATGCTCTCTACGACGGTAAAGCCTGGATGGCGGTGCAGCCTGGGCAACACGGGCTTCGACTGACAGGCAACCTTCAGAAAATCCCTGCTCCCGGAACTTTGGTGCGTTTTTCCTTGCCTGCCGGGAGGTTCAACCTCTCGGTGGGAGCGCAGCCGCGCTTCTGGGAAAACCTCGACGGCCCGGCGCAGCTCGAGCTAACCCTGCCCAACACCCTCGAGGCGCTGTGGATTGGGATCCGCCAGGGCGACCAAATCCATTTCACCGAGCGTATTTCGCTGGGAAAGTAAACCCCCCTCGAGCCAAAGCGGTTTTCATGAATCTGGGATATCAGACTTCTTGTAAAAGTCGCTGATAGCTCATAACTGATAGCCAGTAAGTCTGTCCGAAACGATCGCTCGAGATAGCTTTGGATATAATTTCGCCAAAGGTATATTCGCTGTGCTTATCTGAGATTTTTGCCTCTGGGAGCGGCGGAAAAAATCATAAAACCACGATAGAATGAGACCCACTGCCAAGGAGCGCTCATGAACTATCTATTGGCCCTCGACCAAGGCACTACCAGTAGCCGTGCAATCCTGTTTGATCTGGATGGTCGGGTCATCGCTAAAGCCCAGCAGGAGTTTACCCAGTATTTTCCCCAGCCGGGGCTGGTCGAGCACGATGCGCTCGAGATTTGGCAGTCGCAAATCCAGACCGCCAGGGAAGCTATCCACCGAGCAAAAATCGTGCCCGCGCAGATAGCCGCGCTTGGCATCACCAACCAGCGCGAGACGGTGGTGTTGTGGGAGCGGGAGAGCGGCAAGCCGGTCTACCGGGCCATCGTCTGGCAAGACCGCCGCACGGCAGCGCGGTGTGACGACCTCAAAACCACGGGCTTGGAGCCAACCTTTCGCCAAAAAACCGGCCTGGTGCTCGACCCCTATTTCTCGGGAACCAAGCTGGCCTGGTTGCTGGACAATGTTTCTGGATTGCGGGGAAGAGCCGAAAACGGTGAACTCTGCTTTGGCACGGTAGATAGCTGGCTGATGTTCAACCTGAGCGGTGGCAAAGTCCATGCTACCGATGTGAGCAATGCCTCGCGCACCCTGCTCTTCAACCTGCGCGATATGGCCTGGGACGACGATTTGCTGGGGATTCTCGGCATCCCCAAGGCCCTGCTACCCGAAGTAAAGCCTTCCGCCGGGCTTTACGCTGAGACTGTACCCGACCTGCTCGGCGCGGCGATTCCGATTGCCGGGGTGGCGGGCGACCAGCAGGCTGCGCTGTTTGGGCAGGCTTGTTTCGGGCCAGGGATGGCAAAAAACACCTATGGTACGGGCTGCTTCATGCTGATGAACACCGGACACCAGCCTGTGGGGTCACAGCAGGGTTTGCTGAGCACGGTGGCCTGGCAAGTGGAGGGCCAAAGGCCGGAATATGCCCTCGAGGGCAGTGTTTTTATGGCGGGAGCGGTGGTGCAGTGGCTGCGCGATGGACTGGGCATTCTTCAGCATTCGTCGGACGTGGAGCCCCTGGCTCGCCAGGTTCCTGATACCGGCGGGGTGTATCTGGTTCCAGCCTTCGTGGGGCTGGGCGCACCTTACTGGGATGCTTATGCGCGGGGAACCATCGTGGGAATGACGCGCGGCACTACCCGTATGCATCTGGCCAGGGCCGCCCTCGAGGGCATTGCCTATCAAAGCCGTGACCTGTTGGAAGCGATGGAAGCAGATTCCAGCTTGAAACTCTCGGAACTGCGCGTAGACGGTGGAGCCAGCCAGAATGACCTGCTCATGCAGTTCCAGTCAGACATCGTAGGAACACCCGTGCTGCGCCCGGAAGTTACCGAAACCACGGCACTGGGAGCAGCTTACCTGGCCGGTATCGGGGTGGGGGCAATAGACCAAGCCACCATTGGGGAGCGTTGGGCGGTGGGCCGCCGGTTCGAGCCCCAGATGCCCCTGGAGGAGCGCGAAAAACTCTATAGAGGTTGGAAAAAAGCGGTGGAACGGGCCAAATCCTGGGTGGAATAGATCAGCCCTCGAGCCCTGTGGGTTTTTCTGGCGGTTCACCCCGCAATCCTTGGGCCAGCAGCACCAGCATCGGCCAGCCCACCACTACCGCCAAAAACACAAATGACAGCATGTCCATGTCTGGAGATTAAAAGATCCCTGTCAGCGAGTGGTCAAAGCGGTGGGCCAAGAGTACCCTCTGAAGCGGCGATTGGCTTGTGTGAGATGAGAAAAGGCTCGAGGCAATTGCTCACTCGAGCGTGACATCGCCTTTGCTATCACGGGCTTTCCTGAACTTCTGGTTGGCCCGAATGCCCGCATCGAAGTCAATATCGGCGGGGGGCAGGTCGTCCATCTCTACAATCACCGAGGGGTTGCTGGGGGTGGAGGCAGACCGGTTGGAGCGGGCTAAATAGACCACCATTGCCGCTACCAGCAGTAGCACCCCTACCACAATCCAGGCCATGCCCCATGCTACCGCGCCAAAGGAGGGCGTAACAGCCCCGATCGAGCGTTACTTGCTACCTGCGGCGTTAACACGCTTCAAATAACTTCCCTAAAGCCGATGGCCTCGGCCCTGGCTTGCAATTCCCGCTTGAGCAGGGCGTGTTGGGGGGCATCCAGATAGGGGTCGGCCTCCAGGATTTGCTTGGCGAAGGCTCGAGTGCGCTCGATGATTTCCTGGTCGGAGGCCAGGTCGCCAATGCGCAAGTCTGGCATTCCCGATTGCCGCAGGCCCCGCAGTTCACCAGGGCCACGCAATTCCAGGTCTTTCTCGGCGATGAAAAAGCCGTCGTTGGACTCCTCGATCACCTTTAGGCGGCTCAGGGTTTTCTTCGAGGAATCCCCCGCGATCAGGATGCAGTAGGCTTCCAGCCCGCTGCGCCCTACCCGTCCTCGCAGTTGGTGAAGCTGGGCTAGCCCGAAGCGCTCGGCGTTCTCGATGACCATTAGCGTGGCTTGGGGGATATCCACACCCACCTCGATTACCGTGGTGGATACCAGCAGGTCGAACTTGCCCGCCTTGAAGCGCTCCATCACCTGGTCTTTCTCCTCGGCCCGCATCTTGCCGTGCAGCAGGTCTATGCGCACCTCGGGGAGAATGATTTCCAACTCTTCTCTGAGCTTGGTAGCTGCCGCCAACTCGCTCATGCCTTCGGCCTCACTCTCCTCGATCATTGGGGTCACCACGAAGACCTGGTGACCCTCGAGGATTTCCTTACGAGAAAAGGCATAAGCCTGCGAGCGCAGCTTGTGGGTCAGCACTTTGGTCTGAACCGGGATGCGTCCGGGTGGGAGTTCGTCAATCTGGGAAACCTCTAAGTCGCCGTAGAGAGTCAGGGCCAGCGAGCGCGGGATGGGGGTAGCCGACATCACCAGCAAGTCGGGGCGGCTGGAGAGCAGGGCCCGGCGCTGCATCACCCCAAAGCGGTGCTCCTCGTCTATGACGGCCAGCCCCAGGTCGCGGAACTCCACGCTCTCTTGAATCAGAGCGTGAGTGCCCACCACCACGTGAGTCTGGGTGGCTTTCAAGCGGTCATAGACCGCGCGTTTCTCGGCCATGCTCATCGAACCCACCAGCAAGTCCACGCTGATGCCCAGTGGGAAGAGGTATTGGGTGAGGCTGGCAAAATGCTGCTTGGCGAGGATTTCCGTAGGGGCCATCATGGCCCCCTGGGCATCGTTCTGGGCCGCAACATACAAAGCCGCTGCGGCTACGGCGGTCTTGCCCGAGCCCACATCGCCCTGTACCAACCGGGCCATCTGCCGCTCGCTCTGCATATCGCTGAGGATTTCGTTCAGCACCCGCTCCTGTGCCCCGGTGAAGGCAAAGGGCAGCACCGAGCGGAACTTCGCCACCATCCCCGGCGTGACCCGGAAAGTGCGCCCCAAAAGGGCCGAGTTCCCCGACTGGAGCATCACTTTCAGCTCCAAGAGCAAAAACTCGTCGAACTTCAGACGGTACAGGGCTTGCTCGAGGGCGGCCTCGGAATCGGGGAAATGGGCCTGGCGCAGGGCGGAATCCAAACCGCACAGGGCAGAGAGCTTAGAGTCTAGAGCTTCCTGCCCTCTGCTTAAATACGGCTCGAGCATATCCGGTATCTGCGCGAACGCCTCGAGCCCCCGCCAGGCAGTTCGGCGTAGAAAAGCCTGCCCCACCCCTTCCTTGGCCGGGTACACCGGCACGATGCGCCCGGTGGAAAGCGATTCGCCCGCTTCGTCCTCGAAATACTCCACCATGATCGAGATATTGCTGCCCCGTCGCTGCACTTTTCCCGAGAGCACGATGGAAGCTCCTTCGGGAATCTGCTTCAAGACCCAGGGCTGGTTGAACCACACCGCCGTGAACTTCCAGCCCCAAGCATCCATCAGCCGTACCTGCACGAGCTGGATGCCACGCTTGGGGGTCTTGACCAGCTCCCGGCTCAAAACCTTGCCCAGCACGGTGGCTTTCTGCCCCTCTTCAATTTCCTGCACGCTTTGCAGGGTGCGGCGATCCTCGTAGCGGCGCGGGTAGGTGTGCAGCAGGTCGCGCAGCACACGAATACCGAGTTCGCTCAGCTTTTTCTTGCCGCCTGGCCCCAGGGCTAGGGCCTCGACGGAGGTGTCGAAGGTGATATCCAGGGGGTCGGAGGAAGGCGGGAGGGGGGAAGTGGGAGCGGAGAGGCCAGGATTGGCCTTTGCTTGCGGCCTTCCATCCAACAGGCCAATAGCCTGGTTTAGCCGCTGGATACGCTCGAGGTGGCCCAGCTCGCGGTAGCCCGTCAGGGCCTGGCGTACCTCGGGGAAGGGCTGGCCCAGGTTCTCGATGAGCTTCTCGAGGCCGCCCGCCACCACTTTGTCCTCGGCTCCGGTAGCGAGTTCGCGGCGCAAGGGGCGCAACAGGCGGTCTTTGAGTTCCTGCGGGGTCACAGGAGTATTTTACTGGGGCCTGGGCCTACCCTTTGGGTGCGCCTTGACTTTCAGACTGAGCCAAAGGCCCGTTCCCCTGCTCGGATTGGCAGCCGCAGATGGTTCTCGCTGGGGGCTAAAGGACAAGACCAGTGCGGATTGTAGGCGCAGGAAGGGTTGTAGGCGAAGTTAAAATCCACTACCAGCTTGCCGTTTTCCTGCCCCAAGTCGGCGTGTTTGATGGTGTCGAGCACGTAGCGTCCCCCGCCATAGGTCTCAGCGCCACCCGTAGCATCCCGAAAGGGCAGGAATATCCCGCCACCGTAGCCCAAAATCCAGAACAGCGAGAGGGTTTGGGGTTGCCCGGCAAGCTGGAAATGGATACGGCCGAAGCGTTGCAGGCCCACCCGCCCGTCCTGGGATAGCTCGACCTCGAGCACCTCTGTCTGCACACCGGTATCCACTGGCAGCACCAGGCGCAGGGCGGGGTCGTAGGAAAAGTAACTCAGGCCCGCAAAGGTCTGTTTTTGCTGGGGCGATAAAGCCGATTGGGAGTGCCCCCGAAACAGGGCATTCCGTTCTTGAACAAACCACCGATGGGTGTGGGCATTACCGCCACCCTCACGCACCCCCCGATATAGCTCGGCAACCCTGCGGCGGTAGTCGGTCAACTCTTGGAATGGACTCACGGGCTCATTCTGCTATTTGCTAGGGCGAAGCGGGGTAATCCTGCCGACCTCGCTGTAGCGGTTTCCACTATTTTTGTCGCTACTCCTATCGCGTTTGGCGAAGAATCTAATGCTCTAAGGTTAACTGAAAACTTGCATTAAGGGCAGTATGCAAGGGGGTATACATCGAGATGTGGCTTGAGCAGAGCCTGCTGGAGGAGGATGAGGATAAGCAAACCTCTGGCAGGAGGATTCTGCGGATTTGCTGGGCCAGTTGAGGCCAACAGGGAGAGGAGGATGAACGGGGGTACGTTGGCCGAAGCGGTGAAGGGAGAAAGGCGGCTTAGCGAGTTGGAAGAACTGCTGGCTGGCCCAGGGCAAGGCTCCGAGTTTAGGCATGGTGTAGCCAGGGTGGTAGAAGTTGGTGATGAAGTAGCGTTTTTCCTTTGATCCGTGGGGTTTGTTGAAGCTGAACCGGCTACACCAGAGGGGGGAGTTCAATCCTTTTGCATAACTGCAAGTTCTCAGTTAAGCAACTTTACCGCTACACTAGCTTTATGGTGGCATATCCCCAGGGGATGTGCATAGCACATAGCTGAGTTAATCTGCTGGATAGCTTGTTACGGAGGTGAACCTTGAATGGGCTTTTGAATAAATCCAAACCTAGCAAAACCCCGTCTGACCCCGACACCAAAGAGCGGGTTCTCAACCGCTTGCGCCGTTTGGAAGGTCAGGTGCGGGGCTTGCAAAAGATGGTGGAGGAAGACCGCAATTGTCGTGAAATTCTGACCCTGCTCTCGGGTGTGCGTAGCGCCTTGGAAGCCACTGGAGATATCATCCTCGAGTCCTATTTGGAAGAGTGCCAGGCCGATTTCTCTAAAGGCCAGGGTGATGCCAAGCTCATAGTGGAAGCTATGCGTTTGTTGCGCCGGTAGCGGTTTATCGTGGTTTTCTGATATTTTGCCGTCAGGGGCGGCCAAATATCAAACTGGCCCAGTGAATACCCTCATTGCGCTTCCCACCATTACGGCACACCTAGTGCGCCGTAATGTATCCCGAACAACGGTTTTTGTTGTTCGGGATATTCGGGGCAATCGCTCTCAGACTCTCCTCGGATTGTTTGCGAAACCGCTCTATCGCAGTCTTCATTGACAGTTGGCTCCCATCCGGGAGCCAACTGTCAATCTAGAACGCAATTCCTACAGTTCCCGTTCGCTCAAACACTATGAAGACCGCTCTAGGTTGTCCTCGAGAGACCCGTTTGGTTGTTGCGCTTTTGCCCAACTGGGCTCGGCCTGTCAATCTCGGTTGTGGATTGCCCGGCTTTTATACTGTGGATAGGTTATGGAAAAGCTGCTGGTAGTTGAAGACGACCCACAACTTACCCTGCTGCTAACCTCGGCACTGGATCGCGAGGGATATCAGCTATTGCTCTCGAGCAACGGCTTTGATGCGGTAGAACAGGCTCCACAAGCCGATTTGATGCTGCTGGACTTGGGCCTACCGGGGCAGAGTGGCCTCGAGGTGATTCGTGAAGTGCGCGAAGCCCAGTGGGGCTTGCCTATTTTGGTCATCAGTGCCCAGGGCAGCGAAGATGTGCGGGTACGGGCCTTGGAGTTGGGAGCTGACGATTACCTGACCAAACCCATGAGCCTGCGTGAACTGGTGGCTCGAGTCAAAGCCCTGTTGCGGCGCAGCCGCCCCGAGCCGGAAATTCATATCGGCGACTTGCGTATCGTGCTCAAGTGGCGACAGGTTTTCAGGCAATCGCAACCAATAGAGCTTTCCCGAACCGAGCTGGATTTGCTGCTGGCTCTGGCCCAGAGCCCCGGTGAGGTCTGGAGCCGGGAACGGCTCTTACAGCGGGTATGGGGTTCCGAACGTGGCGCGGGAGTAGATGAGCGGGTGGTGGACAGCTATGTGGCTCTTTTGCGCCGTAAGTTGGGAGATGATCCTAAGGCTCCGCGCTACCTCGAGACGGTATTTGGTTCCGGTTACCGTTTCCTCAAGCCAGACTAGAAGACGCTCGAGGCTGGGCGTTACATGATTAAAGGGCCTCGAGCACGTACCTGAGCCCTGCTCTCTGGGGGCTGGATGTGCATATATCACAAAAATTGGGGTTATTTTGCAAGGATTTTGCACGCTGCCCGTTTACACTCACAAACGGTAGAGGGGTATAGCTTCTGCGATAGCCAAACCTGAAGCCCTGACCCCGGAGGAGACGATGAAGCTGAACTATCTGTGGGCCTTACTGTTCGCCCTGGCAACGTTTGCACTGGCTCAGCCCAGCAAAGACGTAAAGCTCGAGCTGAAAGCTTTTCGCGTACTGAGCGCGCAGGAGGCCGGGAAAACCACCGAGAAACTCGAGCCCGCGCTGGACGTGAAACCTGGCCAAGTGATCGAGTACCGGCTCGAGGCCACCAACACCACCGACCGCAACTTGAACCAGGTCGCCCTGACCATCCCGGTTCCCAAGGACACTTACTACCTGGCTCTGAGCGCTCAGCCGCTCAAATATGAGGGTGGGTTGGTGATCCCGGAGTTTAGCTTTGACTATGGTCAGACCTTTGGCAAAGCGCCCCTCAAGCACAAGGTCAAGGTCATGGAAAACGGCAAAGAGGTTGAAAAAGAAGTCGAAGTCAAGCCCGAGGAATATACCCACGTCCGGTGGGTGCTTCCCCTACTCAAGGCCAAAGAAAGCGTCGTGCTCACACTTCGTACCGTAGTACGCTAAGGAGAAATGAATGCGAAGACTGTCCGTTTTGTTCACCGCCGTGCTGGTTTTCCTGTTGGGGTTTGCGGTAGCCCAGCAGACCCCAGCCGGTAGCAGCATCTCTAACCAGGCCTCAGCCAGCTATATAGACTCGGCAGGTCAGCCCCGCACCACCACCTCGAACCAGGTCATCACAGTGGTGCAGCAGGTATATAGCTTTACCATCACCCCCGATGGCAACAGCACCTCGACCCCCGGTCAAACCCGTTCGGCCCTGCCGGGAGCCCCCGTCTACTTTGCTTATACAGTAGCCAATACCGGCAACGGCACTGATACCATCAATCTGGCTACGCTTCAAGACACTGGCATTGGCGCTACCGACAACTTCGATTTCACCGGCGTAGCTATCTATGCCGATACCAACTGTAACGGCAGAATTGACGCAGGCGAGTCCGTTGTCAGTAGCGTGAGTGTGGCTCAGGGAGGTTCGGCTTGTATCGTAGTTGCCGCAACCATTCCAGCTAGCGCCACCAACAGCCAATACGCAAACGTCAACCTGACGGGCACTTCCGCCGGAGATAACACCAAAACCGATACCAACAACTGGGCCAGGGGCATTGCTACGACTGCCGCCGCCCTCGACCTCACCAAGTCGGCTTCTCCCAGCGGAGGGGTTTCGCCCGGTGCCACTATCAGCTATACCCTTTCGGGCCAGAACCGGGGTGGCAGTGCTGCTTCGGCCATCACCAACGTGGGTGGTACGGGTCTCAACGGCATTCTTATCCAAGACGTGATTCCCAGCGGCCTGGTAATTACCACCAGCGGCTCCAACCCTACGGGCTTGGCGGGTGCGGGTACGGTTCAGTTTGTCTACTACAACGGCACCACCTGGAGCACCACCCTACCCGCTACCATCACCGGTAACGGCACTGTAGCCCTAGGTATGGTCATCGGCGGTACCGGGGCCTTCTTCCCTCAGAACGCTTCTTATACTTTTAGCTTCCAGGCCACCGTGCCTGCGGCAGCTACCCAGGGCACCAACTATGCCAACGTGGGTACCTTGCAGTACAACAACGGTTCCAACCAGACCGTTACCTCTAACACCACCAACAACACTGTAGGAGCTAGCTACAACGTAGCCGTCGGCCCCAGTGGCAACCCCACCGCCACCGGCGCGGCAGACTCTCAGACCATCGCGAGTGCAGTGAGCGGTCAGACCGTGATTTTCACCAATACCCTGCAAAACACTGGCAATGCCTCAGATAGCTTTACCCTTGCCAGCAGCGGAGCCCCGGCAGGTTGGGTTTGCCAGCTTACTCAGACTGATGGCACCCCAATTTCCGGTGCAGTTGGCCCTATTGCGGCGGGCAGCAACTACAACTTTCAGGTTCGTTGTGCGATCCCTGCAAGCTACACTGGTGGGCCAGTCACGGTGACGGTCACGGGTACTTCAGTATCCAACACCTCCAAGAGCGACCCCACCACGGATGTGGTAACTACCGTGACCTCGGGCTACGCAGTAGACCTTGCGACCCACGGTAACGCGGGGGACGGAAACCCAGCTAATGACAACCCCACGCCCCAAACCGTAAACCCCGGCAGCATCGCCAGCTTCCCCTTAGACATCGTAAATACTGGTTCTAATGCCGACACCTACAACCTAACTGCGACCCTGCCTGTGGGATGGATCGCCGTGTATTACCCCGATACCAACTGTGATGGGGCCATGGATACCCCCACCCCGGCTCCAATCACCAGTACCAGCTTGATGAACTCTGGGCTCCCCGGAAAGAAATGCTTTATTGCTCAGGTGCAAGTTCCTGCCGGAACCGCCCCCATCATCAGCACCACCAACGTCACCTTCACCAGCACCAGCACCACCCTGGGTACGGTCACTGATTTTGTGACCACTGGGGTTAGCGTCAACCTGCTGCAAGGGTTCGCCTTTACCCCCAACCGTGCGGGTACGGTGACGGCTCCGGGCACCATCGTCTACACCCACAACCTGTCCAATACCGGCAATGCCGCTGCTACTGTGAGCATCCCGGCCTTTACCAGTGCCTACTCCTGGATATACCAGTTCTCCACCGACGGTGGAACCACCTGGACATCCTCGGTGAGTGGGTTGGCCCTTGCTGCGGGCGGTTCGACCACCCTCCAGGTGCGGGTAATCGTACCGAGCGGTGAGCCAATTGGTCGTCAGGAAGCAGCCACCTTTACCGCTACCGCCACATATACCGGTGGTAGCACCGCAACCAGCAACGTCACCGACACCACCACCGTGGTGGGTGGCGATCTCAAGCTGACCAAGAGCGCTGTAAGCTATCAGGGCAACGCCGAAACCACTGTGCGAGATGCTGCTGCTGCCAAGGCCAACCCCGGTGACCGCATTGTCTACACGGTAGTGGCCCAGAACATCGGCACTGGCGACCTCACCAATGTGCGCGTGAGTGACCCGCTACCGGCCTACACCAACTTTGTCTCGGTTAGCGCTACAGCGACCGGCTTTGCGACGGGAACGGTGCTCTACTCCACCAATAACGGCACCACCTGGAGTGCTACCGCCCCCACCACCCTGACCGCTGGACAAAGCATTATGGTTGGGGTGGATACCAACAGCGATGGCAAGATTGATGCCACCGACACCATGCTCCCCGCAGCCCAAATCACCTTGACCTTCAAGGTCGTGGTGCAGTAAGCCTTTTGCCTCATACCCAAGCCAGGTATGGGGCAAATAACCACAAACCAATCCCGCGAGAGCCTAGAATTTCACTCAGGTGCGAAACTTCTAGGCTCTCGCACAACATTTTGAGATAAGAACAAATGAATAATTCCCTCAAAGTTTCTAGCGTTGTCCTGCACGGGAGAATGAAGGGTTTGGCAAACTTGGCCCTTCGGTGCGGGGTGCTAGGGCTTTGGGTGATGGTTTCTTTGGTGTGGGCCACCCCGGCGGGGACGGTAATTCGCAATCAGGCGGTGGCACAAGTCGGGGGACAGACCTATCTTTCTAATGAGGTCGAAACACTGGTGCAAGCAGTTTGTATCGCTTCCATCACCCCCAGTGGAAGCCTGGTTGCACCTTCTCAGCAAGCGGTTATATCGGCGGGGGGTTTGGCCTATTTTAGCTATCTTTTGCAAAACTCGGGGAACCAGCAGTTTAGCTTCGACCTGAGCTGGGTACAAGGGGCCTCGAGCTGGGCTCCGGCGGGGGTCACGCTTTATCAGGATGTCAACGGCAATGGGCGGCGCGACCCCGGTGAGCCCGCCATCACTTCGATCAGCCTGGTGGCTGGAGCTTCGGCCCGAATAGTGCTCGAGGTGCTGGCTCCGCTGGGGGCCAATGGGGATTTGCTGCTGAGTCCCACGGTCACCTGTCCTGGGGCCACTCCCCAGGGAAATGCCTACAGCCGGGTTCGCATCGGCAGCGGCCCGGCCCTCAATGTCAACAAGACCATAGACCAAGAGGTAGTTAACCCCGGTCAGAAGGCTACCTTTACGGTGAGTGTCAGCAATCTGGGCAACGCCCCCGCCGCAGGGCCGCTGTATCTGAGCGACCTGTTCAACACCCCGCAGCTTGCGGGTTTGAGCTTCGTGGCGAACTCGGCCAGTGCCGTCAAGGGGCGGCTGGAATACACCTCAGATGGCCTTACCTGGAGTGCCAATGCCACCCCGGTACAGGGCATACGGTTGGTGCTAGACCGGCTCGAGGCGGGCGAACAAGCCCTTTTTACCTTTCAGATGGTGGCCTCAGGGAGCACCCAGGCCGGTTTTCGCCAGAATCTGGCCACGGCTACCGGTGCGGGAGGGCCAGCAGTAGGACAAGTTGGTTTCGACGTGGCAGCGAGCTATGGTGTTTTTCTGGGGCCACGGGGCAACTCCAGAGCGGTTGGGGCTGCCGATGCTCAGCAGGCTACGGTGATGGCGGGGCAGCCCTACTGCTTTACCCAGACCCTGGAAAACGCGGGAAACACCCCCGACAGCTACACCCTGAACGCCAGTGGGCTCCCGGCGGGAGTAAGCCTCAGCTTCCGCACCCTGGCAGGCACCAATCTGGCCCTGCCAGCGGCTTTGCAACCCGGACAGAGCCTGGATTTTCAGGCTTGCCTGAGCCCTATAGCTGCCTCTGTACCGGCCTTTGGCTTTACCCTCAGAGCGACTTCCGTGACCAACGGCAACAGCGACCCCACCACCGACTGGGTGGGTTCGGTGCTCGACCCCAGCGCTATCGTGCTGCGCAAGAGTGCCGACG
>JADMIM010000166.1 GCA_015478585.1 Thermaceae bacterium
AGCTAGACCACGATGCGGAATTCAGGAGCGATGTTCAGATCAGCAACTTCCGCTCCGAGATCAACCTGGGCTTGGTCAGCAGCTACATGTTCACGGTGGGGAGCTTCCAGGGCAAGAAGTCCTCTGCCGAGGTTCTGCGGCTTCTCCGCGAGGCTGCCGTGGGCGACAACATCGACAACCGCTTCCTGGTGCAGGCTACCTACGGGCGCGGCAAGAGCCACTTCGGCTTGGCGGTCGCCAACTACTTCGGCAAGGCCGCCGACTCGCCCGAGGTCGAGCATCTGCTGCGCAAGCTCGAGCACATCTACGAGGCCCCCGTCGAGGTGGAGCCGTTCCACAACTTCAAGCGTCACCGCAAGCCCTACCTGGTGCTGCTGCTGCGCGGGGACGCTGCGGTAAACCTGCGCGACCAGTTTTTCCGCGAACTCGAGACTGCCCTTCGGCACTGCGAGGCGACGCGGGACTTGGAGACCCCATTCTGGTTCACCGAGGCCCTTAGCTTCTTGTCGAACCTTAAGCCGGATCAGGTCGGTCAAGCGGATGCCTTCCTGTCCTCCTACAAGACCGACTTGCACCTGCTACGCCAGAGGATCGGGCAGCGCGAGGCCGGGGTCTACCAGGTCTGCATCGAGCTAATCAAGTCTCTGACCGGCATAAGGCCCGACTTCAACGGAGAGACCCGCTTGGACGACGCGGTGAACTGGGTGGTGCAGGAGCTGTGCGTCCGCCAAAAGCGCATCGGCGGCTTGCTGATCCTGTTCGACGAGTTCAGCGAGTTCGTGCGCGGGTATGCCAGCCTCCATCCGACCGGGGTTCCGCTGCAAGAGCTGCTCAACGGAGTGGAGTCGAACCGAGGTCAGGTGCTGTTCGTCGCGCTCTCCCAACACGAGCCGGAAAAGGTAGCCAGGAACGATGGCACCGCCCAGTACGCCAGCTTGACTAAAGAGCTGACGCGCCTACCCGAGTACAACCGCCACTGGTTGCATTCAACCCTCGAGGATGTGTTGGGGGGGTACTTCAAACCAAACTCGGCGAACTGGGAGCAGCTGATGCGCATGCCGGGGGTCGGTGCGGAGATCGCAAATGCTAACGACCTCGCCTTTGACGTACTTTCCGAGCGGTACAGAGGGACGCTCAACTGGAATGCAGAGAGGTTTCAGGAGAAGGTAACCCGTAAGTGCTTCCCGCTTCACCCCCTAACCACTGGGCTGCTCTCGAGCGTGGACTTTCAGTCCGCCTCGACGACGCGCTCGGTGCTCGGTTTCCTGACCGACGTTGACGCTCCCTTAAAGCAGAACCTCGAGCAGGCGGCAGTGCTGCACGAGAGGCCGAACTGGGTTTTGCCCATCGCACTTGTGGACTACTTTGAGGATATGCTTGGCGATCAGGTCTGGCAGCAATTTACGCAAGTCAATTTGCCTGATCTCGAGCCCGAGCAGCGCGACGTTCTGAAGGCGATGGTGCTGCAAAAAGCTGCCAATCTCCCTACCCGGTCGGTCAGTTTCCATGCTGTGATCGGCGCATTGGCGGGACTCAGTCCTAGGCAAGCTGACGAGTTGCTCAAGCAGCTCTATCAACAGCGCTACATCCGCTACGACGACACAAACCGGATCTACTTCTTCTGGTCAGGGAGCAACGCGGCCATAGAGTTGGAGCGCAAGCTCAACCAGGAAATCGAGAACCTCGAGCGCCAAGGTAAGCTCAAGGGCTATCTCGACGAGTTCGATGCCAAAGCCTCCAATAAGGTTAACAGCCTTATCTCGAAGCGTAAACTACTCGTCCAATACAGCCAATACCCCGTGAAAGTGGACTGGGGTCACTCTGACGATTGGGCCGCGCAACTTGTGATACTCACTCGAGAGTCTTGGAATGTGCGGACGCTCGAGTTGCTCACCAGCCGATACAGCGCCACCCTGGAGGATATCCCCGACTGCCGGGGGCTGGTGCTGCTCCCGCTGGCCCGTAGCGACGAAGACATAGTCTGGTTTGAGGCGAACCTCGAGCGCACGCTTGACACCTCCGCGAAGCTAAAGTCTGCGCCTATTGTCGTAATCACCCCGAAGGTGCCCGCGAAGCAGCTCATACTGAACCTTCAGAAGTTTGCGCTGCTGAGTGAAGCCATTTTCGTGGACAGGATTGTAAAGGAGATCGGGAAGAAGGTCATCGAGGAGGAGCAGGGGCGGATCGCTAGCCAGATTCAGCAGGCCGCGATGCAGCAACTCGGGAACGGTGATCTGCTGGTTTCGGTGGAAGCCAGGGGGCAGGTGCGGGCACTATCCGTTGGCATCGGGGCCTCTGACCGCATCGAGCGTACTTTGCCAGAAGTGTATCGGGCAGCCTATCACCAGCACCCCGGCAAATTCTTCGAGCAGTACAAGTGCACCAGCCCAACGCTGCGTAACGCAGTGCAAGATCTCATCCCGGTGTTAGCAACAAATGACTTTTCGAGCGTCTCAAAGGGTCTAAGTAAGGTAGCTTTAGAGACCACTAACAAGTTCCTGGCATCTTCTGCGTGGGGGCTACTCAACCCCAAGTACCAGCTCCAAGAGCCTAAGGCCTCCTTTCCACGAAAAGCGTGGGATCGCATGAACGGCAGCATCCCGCCGGGTCAAGCCCTGATCCCCCTCAAGGAAATGTTGCACGAGCTACTTAACGTTCCCTACGGCTACGACCACAACAGCCTTGCCCTGCTTTTCAGCGCCTGGCTAGGGTACAACCGCCGACACCTCAGCCTCGTGATGGACAACGGCACCGCGAACATTGATGGCTACATTGGGCTGCCCAGCAGGGGTAAGAAGCTCAAGCCCACAGAATTCATCAAGCTGTGGTCGGGTGCGTTAATACGCCGTAAAGACGGCAGGGGGCTGGTTCTCGAGGTGCAGGATGCCGTTGATAAGGTGGAGGCGGGCGACCTGTCCTTCGAGGATGCCAAAGCGATTCAGGGCAAGCTAGCGACCTCCGCCAACGAGACAGACCTACCCGACCCAACCCTTCTTGGCAATGCAAAACTTGCCTTGCAAAAGCTGGAAACAGGGTTTGAACAGCTCGAGGTCTACGACAAAGAGGTGGGCGAGATTCAAGGCCGTCTCGAAAAGGCTAGAACCGCTCATGACGTTCTGCCTCTGATCGCCAAGGTGAGCAGGCTAAGGGAGTTGGCGACAGTGGCCTCCAAGCTGCCGACACCCCACGTACTCCGAGCCGACATCATCGGGGCGGTCACCAGGCTGACCGAGGTTCACTGCAAAGTCAACGAGCGTCTTACAGACATCAAGCAGTACGGCAAGCAGGAAGACGGGCTCAAGGGACTGCGAGTCTGTCTGACTAAATGCGATCTAGCGGAGCAGGCGGGCAGGGTTTCTCAAGCGTTAGAAACCCTCGAGCAAGAGCAAAAACGCCTAGAGTCCGCTCAGCAGACCGACGCTCTACTTGCCCAGATAAGGTTGATTGACGCGACCGGCAGTCTGACCAAGCTCCGCAAGGATGCCAAGGAACTCGAGCCGCTCGCGTCGCATCCTTCCGAGCCGGTCAGCACCGCTGCAAAAGTGAAACAGTCCCTCGTGTCCGCCGAACTAGAGCGCCTCGAGCAATTCGTCTTCAGCCTCGAGAGCCGACTTGACGGCGTGGACAGCGAGCAGGCCGCGACCGCCCTCGAGCGTGAGCTGCTGAAAGAGAAGTCCCGTTTTAGCGGCTCGGGCGATGCGAAGGAGGTTGAGCAGGCAGAGCATCGCCTAGAACAGCTCAAGGG
>JADMIM010000167.1 GCA_015478585.1 Thermaceae bacterium
TGCCGCACCTTGACTCCAGTGCCCGCATGGCGGGGGTGCTGCCGCACCTTGACTCCAGTGCCCGCATGGCGGGGGTGCTGCCGCACCTTGACTCGCAGGGGGGCGCTGAAGGCACGTGAGCCATCACAAAACTGACAACAGCCCCGCCGCTCGTGGGGGGTTGCCTTTTGCTTCCCGCCTCCCGCTTCCTGCCTCCCGCCCATCATGCCACCGCCTCCCCCAGATAGGCCTCGACCACTTTGGGGTTGTGTTGCATCTCGGCGGGTGTGCCCTCGGCCAGCTTTTCGCCGTAGTGCATCACCACCACCCGGTCTACCAGGCCCATCACCAAGTCCATGTCGTGGTCTACCAGCAGCACCGTCACCCCCTCGGCTACCAGTTTACGAATGAGTAGAGCGAACTGCCGCTTCTCCCCAGCCCGCAAACCAGCGGCGGGTTCGTCCAGCAACAGCACCTCGGGGTCGGAGGCCAGGGCCCTGGCAATCTCCAGCAGGCGCAGTTGCCCAATTGCCAGCCCGTCGGCTTTTTGATGGGCCAGGTGGGCCAGGCCAACCCGCTCCAAAGCCTGGTAGGCCTCGAGGTTGGCGGCGTTTTCTTCCCAGCGGGCCAGGCCCAGCATCGAGGCCATTATTCCGGCCCTGGTGCGGGCATAAGTTCCCAGAGCGGTGTTCTCGAGCAGGCTCATTTCGGGGAAGAGGTGGGGGTGCTGGAAGGTGCGGGCTAGGCCCAGCCTATGCACGTCGTAGGGGGCTTTCCCGGTGAGGGTCTGGCCTTTGAGCTGCACGCTGCCCTCACTCGGGGTATAAACCGCAGTGATCAGGTTGAAGCAGGTAGATTTCCCCGCCCCATTGGGCCCAATTAATCCCAGAATCTCGCCCCGGCGAAGCTCGAAGCTGATTTTATTCACCGCCACCAGTCCCCCGAAGCGCTTGCTGAGGCTAGAAACTTCCAACATCACTGCACCTGGCTCAGGCTCAGATACCCGCGCTGGAAGCCCGCTTCCCCCCGGCCTGGGGGGCTGGGCTTGGGGCCAGTAGCGCTCTACGAAGGGCCACAAGCCTTTGGGGGCCAGAATCAGAATCAAGACCAAAATCAGGCCGTAGGCGATGATTTCATAGTTGCCGCTGCGCCCGAACAGCACCGGCAGGATGTCCTTGAGCCACTCCTCGAGGCTCACCACCAGCCCTGCTCCGAGAATCACTCCCGGAATGCTCCCCACCCCGCCCGCCACCGCCGCAATCAGGTATTTGATGGAGGCATCCAGGCTGAAGGGCGAAGGGTTGACAAAGCGCAGAAAGTGGGCGTAGAGCCAGCCTGCCAGGCCCGCGTACACCGCCGAGAGCACGAAGACTTGCAACTTGAGGGTAGCCGGGTTTACGCCAAAACTGGCCGCTGCCACCGCGTCGCCCCGACTGGCCCGGAGTGCGCGCCCAATTCGGCTGTTGGTCAGGTTGCGCGCCATCCAGGCAAAGAGCAAGACGAACCCGGCTGCCAGGTAAAAATACGCTCTGGAACTGGTTAGCTTGAACCCCAACAGGGCCACGGGGGGGACATCGGTCAGGCCGGTAAAGCCCCCGGTGAGGTTGGTCAGGCTGCCCATCACGATGTACAGGGCCATGCCCCAGGCAATCGTCGAGAGCGGCAGGTAGTGCCCCTTGAGCCGTACGGTGATGCCGCCCAACAACAGTGCTCCCAGCATCGCCACCATTACCCCAGCAGGCAGGGTCAGCCAGGGGTCCCAGCCTGCTTTGGTGGTCAGGATTGCGCTGGTGTAGGCGGCTAGCCCCATAAAGGCGGCCTGCCCGAAGCTGGTCATGCCCGCCAGACCGGTAATCAGATAAAGCCCCAGGGCCACCAGTGCCCCGAAGGCTATGAAGTTGGCCAGGGTCAGGTAGAAAGGAAAAGCCGAGAGCAACAGCGGAACCAGCAGCACCAGCGCCACGATGACGATGGGAGTCCAGGGGACGCGGTTCATGGCAGCCTCCAAGGGAGGCTGTTCACCGTTAACCGTTGACCGTCAACCGAAAAAGCCGTCGCGGTAAACCGTAAACTTAACGCGCGGCTCACTCCTCCTCCCCGATTTCGTGGCTCCTGAGGCTGCGCCACAACAGCACCGGCAGCAGCAAGGCAAAGACCAGGGCATCTTTGAAGGGGCTCGAGACGTATCCCGCCCACTGCTCGAAGCCGCCCACCAACAAAGCCCCCACCACCGCCAGGGGGTAGCTGACCAGCCCACCCAGAATCCCGGCCACGAAGCCCTTAAGCCCGAATAAAAAGCCCTGGAAATAGGCCGGGCTGATCAGGGGGGCCAGCAGCATTCCGCTCACCGTGACGATCAGGGTGGCGATGCCGAAAGCGATGTAGCCCGCTTGGGTAGGAGAGATGCCCAGCAGCCGCGCCCCCAGGCGGTTGACCGCGCAGGCCCGCAGGGCTTTGCCATACAGGCTGCGGGTGAAGAACAAGTAGAGGCCCAGCATGGTCACAACGGCAAAACCATAGACCAGAAACGACTGGTTGTTGACCGGAACCATGCCGATATTGGTCTGCCCGTTCAGGATGTTGGGCAGCCGGTATTGCTCGGGGCCGAAGAAGACCAAGCCCAAGCCTTGATAAGCCAAATGCAGCCCCACCGCGATAATCAGATAGGTCAGGACGCTGGCATTTTTAGCGGGCTGGAAGAACAGCCGGTAGCTGGCCGGGCCAATCGGCAGCACCACCAGCACCGCCAAAATCCAGCCCAGCCAGGGCACAACGCCCCTCACTCCCCACCAGGCCAGCCCGACCACCAGCAATGCCGCCAGAAATAGCCCTGCTGCCCGGCGCAGGTCGGCTCTGTCCAGCAGTGCCCAGACCAGCAGCAGCCCCGCCGAAAGCCAGGCCGTGCCGGGGATTTGTCCATGCAGTTCGAGGCCACTCAAGCTGCTGGGCAAAAAGAACACATAAGTCAGCGGGGCGAACACCAGC
Source organism: Thermaceae bacterium (assembly GCA_015478585.1). Classification (GTDB taxonomy): domain Bacteria; phylum Deinococcota; class Deinococci; order Deinococcales; family Thermaceae; genus Meiothermus. Next base: position 2,965 of record JADMIM010000167.1, read on the forward strand.
AATTCCCCCAGCGGAACCAGAATCACCCGCGTCACCGCGAAGACCAGCACCAGCGAAAGTGCCAACAGGGCATAAATCGTGCCGCTTTGCAGGGCATCGGTGGTGAGGAAGGAGATTATGGTCCAGTCCATAAGTTGGCGGGGTGTAGGGGCGGGTCTGAGACCTGCCCCTACTTATTGAAACGTCCGTACCAGCTTCCAGGTCAGCTTTCCGGCGCTGTTCTTGACCACTTCGACCATCACTGCCGCCTCGGAAAACTTCAGGCCCAGATGGTCGGTGGGGCTCATGGTGAAGATGCCGTGGGTGCCCACCACGCCCTTGGTGGCCTCGATTTCGTCACGTAGGGTCTTGCGGAAGGCGGTGAGGTCGGTGGGCTGGACGGTTTTGAGGGTGCGCTCGAGGGCTGCGCTCAAAATCAGCCAGGCATCGTAGGCGTGACCGCCAAAGGTGGAGTAGCTGCCGATTCCATATTTGGCTTCGTATTGCTGCACGTAAGTCTGATCCACCTTCTTGGTGGGGAAGCCCGCTGGAAGCTGATCGAAGACCAATATCGGCCCGGCAGGGAGCCGGGTTCCGATCACAGCATCGCCGCCCACCCGCAAAAAGTCGGGGTTGGCGACCCCGTGGGTCTGGTAGATCAGCCCCTTGTAGCCGCGCTCTCTGAGGGTGCGCTGGGGCAGCACCGGGGCCGTACCCGAGCCACCAATCAGCACGGCATCAGGGTTTTT
>JADMIM010000168.1 GCA_015478585.1 Thermaceae bacterium
ACTTTGCGCGGGGTGAGCCTCGAGGCAGCCTACGCCCTGGTGCTCTCCACGGTGGAAGCCGAACTGCGGCGGTCGGGGTATTTATAGGAAAACCCCCGATGTCTCCCATTGGGCTAATCCCTACCGCCCGACAATCCGTGACGTATGACCCATGATCCTACCCGGCTCCCTGCTAGAGTGGGCATAGGTTTGAGTTTACGAAAGGATTGGCTTTGGTGAACGAAGTTAGTTGGAAACTATTCGCCCCTCTCTCCATTGAGGGAGCTACCCTCCTGATCGAACACCAGGACTTGCCTGAAGGCATGGCGGTGCGGCTGGGTGGGGTGGGCGGGGTAGTATTGCGGCCCCAAGAAGCCCAGGAATTGTTGCTCAACCTGCTCACCGGCGAGTCCTGGGTTTCCAGCCGCCTGGTCTGGGCGGCCCCACGGCTGCATATCGGGCAAAAAGGCTACAACCTCAATGAGCGAGCCAAGCTGGCTTTGATTGAGGCCCTACAATCGTTGCTGGTGGAATCGCAGGGGGTAACAGTCAACCCCATGCCCAAGGAATCGTGGCAGCGCTCGCTGCTCGAACTTAGCCAGACCCGCTTCAGTGGGGTTGAAGAAGTCTTGCCCAGGCTGGGTGAAATCCTGATTAGCCTAGGTCTCAAGGGTATTTGCTTATGGCTGCGTGAAGGAGGCGACCGTACCCTCAAGCTGTCAGGGCAATATCCCGAGGCAGTAAGCCCGCCGGAAAACCTCGCTCCAGAAAAACACCCGGTATATTTTCAGGTCTTGGAGCGTAATTTGCTGGTGGCCGCCGACGATGCCCGCCAGGATGCCCGCATGGCTGAACTGCGCGACATATTGGTGGGTCGGGGCATTGGGGCGGTACTACAAGTAGCTCTGCACGGCGAAACTGGCCTGCGTGGGGTGTTGTGGCTCGAGAGCCTCACCCCGCGCAAATGGCCCTCGCCTGACGAAACCCTGGCCCTGGCCATCGGGCAAGTTATCGAGCGTATCCTGCGGCCCGCCAAGGATGACCTTCGTATCCAGGCTCCCGAGCGCAAATCGCTGGCGGTCAAACGCTCCGACTTTGAACTCAACCTCTCCCAAGCCCTTTCCCTGGCCCAGCGGCACGGACGTTCGCTGGCCTTGATGCGCATCCGAGTCGAGGGGCTGGGCAAGCCCCAGACCGAGCAGGCGGCTCGAGAAATTGCCTATACCCTGCGCACCAGCGACTCCCTGGCCTATCTGGGCGATCAGGGTTTTGCCCTGTTGCTCTCCGAAGTGCGCTGGACAGGAGGAGCCAGCCGGGTAGCTCACCGCCTGCTGGCACGGCTGCGGGCCGCGCTGGGAGGAACCAAGGTGGGCATTGGTATCTCGCTATTTCCCCAGGATGCTTCTACGGTAGAAGCCCTCTGGCAACAAGCTGAACAAGCCTGCCAGTCGGCACTGGATACCGGTGGGGGTATTCGTCTGCTGACCCCTGGGGCCAGCGAACTCCAGGATGCTATCTCGCAGGATGGTCTGACCCTGCATTTCCAGCCCATGTTCGACCTGGCCGACCTCGAGCTGATCGCAGTGGAAGCCCTGGCGAGATGGCCCAAGCCCAGAGGGCTGCATCAGGCAGGAGATTTCCTGCCGCTGGCCGAGCAAGTCGGCCTGATGAGCGCACAAGACCGCTGGGCACTGGACAAGGTGCTCGAGCAGGCGGCCCTGTGGCGACCCAGCGGGGTCAATGCCCGCTTTAGCATCAACCTCTCGAGCGAAACCCTGGCTGACACCAGCTTTCCCAACCACCTGCAAGAAATGCTGGCGGCCCGCAAGCTCTCCGCCGATATCCTGGTGGTCGAACTGCGCGAAGATGCTCTATTGGCCGACCTCGAGATGGCCGGGCGCAACCTCGAGCTGCTTAAGCACTTGGGAGTTTGTATCGCCCTGGACAACTTTGGTACTACTCCCCTCCCCCTGACCCACCTCAAGCGCCTGCCTTTGGACTGGCTCAAGCTCAACCCAGCACTTTCCACCACCGAAAACGCTTCTATCGCCAAAGCTACCATCGAGATGGCTCACGCCATTGGAGCCAAGGCCGTAGCCAAGGGCTTAGAGGAGCAGTCTCAGCTCACCCGCATGAAGGAACTCGGAGCTGACTACGGTCAGGGCCATATTCTGGGTTGGCCGGTACCTGCTGAGGATCTGGGGGCCTTGCTGGTATGGGGGATTGGCTCTTAAAAAATGGGGCGCACCCTGCGCTATCCTCGGGCCTCGAGGCAAGAAACCAGCCTGGGACGGCAGATATGCTCGTCGGCAGCCTCAGCTCCTTTGCAAAAACCGCTCTATAATCCACCCTACCCAGGTCGCCCAGAACGTTGTTTGAGGAGCAAGACGCATTCATGAACGAGGCCACCTTTTTGTTGCTGCGCCTGTTTATATGGGGGTTGCCGGGAATTCTGGCTTTCCTGGCTGTACGGGCTTTGCTAGGCAGGCGGGCTCGAGTCGGCCTGGGTCTGCTCATTGCTAGCCTGGTCTTCACGGCCATGGTCAAGCCCTGGGTTTTGGGTTTGATATCGCTGGGTATCGGGGCATTAATCGCGCTCGGCGCTCTGTGGGCCAGGCTCGAGCGAACCCCCTAGAGCGGTTTTCGCAAAGAACTTTGAGATGGCCCGAGTATATTTGCTATGCAGGTCTGAGCAGAGAAGCGCGATAAAGAGCCCTGGTTGCATCAATTGTAAGCTGAACAGGACTTTTATACTTTGCGCCTGGAGCTTCTAGCTTCTACAGTGGGGCATGGCACATCGTATGACCATCTCCAGGGCTCTGGTCAGTTAAACGGTGTGCCCATGCAGATTATTTTCAGGAGGTAGGTTTATGACGAAGCAGTTCTCGAGGGTGGTTCAGGGTATAGGAGTAGTTACCGTGCTCAGTTTGGGCGCACTAGCCGCCGACTCCAAGCTGGGAGCGCAACCGATTACCCTTCCAGCATCGGGCTATGCCATCCCCCAGGTCTACGTGCAGATGGGTGGGGGCAGCCAGGTTCCTTTAGGCCAGGAATCGCCCCAGCAAGAGCCCGTTGACTGGAAGATGTCGCCCATGCACCAAGTGGGGGCTCGAGGTAAGAGTGGAGAGGTCAAGGGCGTAGCTACCTTTTTCGGGGGGCCGAACATGCAGCCCAGCTTCCCCATCCTGCTGCTGCCCAACGCCAATTCCGGCAAGACCACCCTCACCTTAACCCAAATCAAAGAACGCCAGAGCGTGAGCATCCCGGTGACGGTAGTCGCCGCCCCAGCGGGCAATGCAGCCAGGGGTCAGGTACTGTTCAAGGCCAACTGTGTGGCCTGCCACGGAGCAACAGCCCAGGGGGGCATTGGCCCCAACATCACCTATACCGACAAGGGCATGGGCGGTTGGGAAATTTACCAGTTCAACCGGGCGGTGAGGATCGGCGTGGACGACCAAGGAGGAACCCTCAACCAGACCATGCCGCGCTTCCAGATTTCCGGGATGGGTAGCAAAGAGCCGCCCACCGCCCAGCAGATAAGCGATATCTTTACCTATCTCAAAACTCTGAAATAGAGGGGTCTTTATCGCGGTTTTCATAATAACTCTGCCTTTCGGGGCGGAGTCGGCCCCAGGCCGATAGCCGCGAAGCGGCTACCCGAGGGCGGAGTGCGCCACGCGCATAGCCGCGAAG
>JADMIM010000028.1 GCA_015478585.1 Thermaceae bacterium
GGTAGGGCTATCGCCGAAGGGCTGGGGCTCGAGGTGCGGGCCGAGCTGATGCCCGAAGACAAGCTACGGCTGGTGGGTGAACTCAAAAAAAGCGGCAAGGTGGCAATGGTGGGAGATGGCATCAACGATGCGCCCGCCTTGGCCCAGGCCGACGTGGGGATTGCCATGGGCGCAGGAACCGAGGTAGCCCTCGAGACCGCCGATGCCGCCCTGCTGCGCAACTCAGTGAGCGGAGTGGGCGAGCTGATTGGGCTCTCGAGGCGCACCATGCGGGTCATCGGGCAAAACATTGCCTTCGCGCTGGGCCTGAAGCTGGTTTTCCTGGTCACTACCTTGCTGGGCATCACCGGCTTGTGGCCCGCCATTCTGGCCGATACTGGGGCGACTGCCCTCGTCACCGCAAACTCGCTGCGGTTGCTGCGGTTCAAGTAAAGGGAGGTTGATCATGGGTTTACACCACTTGCTCGAGGGGCTGCTGAGAGCCCAGCGAGGCCACCACGGGCATCACCGGGACGATGGTCACGGGTATGGGCATAACTACGGTCACCGTCACGAGCACGACTATCTGCCCCGCACACGGCTGTTGGCCTGTCCCGACTGCGGCCACGCCTTTGGGGGGCTCAAACAGGCCACTGTGCTACCAGCCTTCCGGCATCCGCGCGTTTTTGCCCGTCCTGTAGGGTGAGGACGGAGGGGTCTATCCCCCCAGGAGGTAGGTATGTTAGACGACTTGATTGAAGGACTGCTGGGCCGCCGCAAGCGCCACGCTGGGCACCATGATCGCCAGCGCGACGACCACCATGACCGCTACGACGAGTACCGCCCCTCCTACCCGCCCCCCGCGCCGCCCCAGCCTCAGCAGGCCAGGGCCTGCTCGAGCTGCGGGGCGGCGAACCCGCTCGGGGCCAAGTTCTGCCAGAATTGTGGCCAGACCCTGGCTGCGCAAATCCCCGCCACCACCGCCTGCAAGAAATGTGGGGCGAAACTGGCCCCCCAGGCTAAGTTTTGCCCGGAGTGCGGAGCCTCCGCTAATGGGTGAGCGCTTGTGTGGAAAGCTCCGGTTACAGGGTGGGCGGCGGAACTGGATCCTAGCGGACAGGGTTTATAACCTGTCTTGATCGACTGCGGCATCTATCACCCCCCGCTAAACCCACCAGGAGACAGACATGGCTGCACACAACCACTCCGACCGCCAGAACCTCCCCGAGTCCCGGCTGCGCTGGGCGCTGCTCCTGACTAGCAGCTATTTGGTCGCCGAGGTGGTCGGCGGCCTTGTCTTTGGCAGCCTGGCGCTGCTCTCCGATGCCGCCCATATGTTCACCGACGTGATGGGGTTGGTCATCGCCCTCGTCGCCATCCGCCTGGGCAAACGCGCTGCTGACTCCCAGCGCACCTATGGCTACCGCAGGTTTGAAATCCTGGCGGCGGCGCTCAACGCCTCGATCCTGTTCCTCGTGGCCTTTTACATTCTGTACGAGGCCTACCGCCGTCTGCGAGAACCCACCGAAATCCAGAGCCTGCCGATGCTGGTGGTGGCGCTGGGCGGGCTGGTGGTGAACCTGGTCTCGGTGCGAATCCTAACCGGGGGGAGCGGGCAGAGCCTCAACGTACGCGGGGCCTACCTCGAGGTGCTCTCCGACCTGCTGGGCTCGGTGGCGGTGATCCTGGGGGCCGTGGTGATCTACTTCACCGGCTGGAAGTGGGTAGATCCGCTGCTGGCCGCGCTGATCGGGCTGTGGGTGCTGCCTCGCACCTGGACGCTGCTCTCGGCCAGCGTGAACATTTTGCTCGAGGGCGTTCCCGAGGGGGTGGAGGTCGTAAAACTGCAAGCCGAGCTGGCGGCGATCCCCGGTGTTCTGGAAGTCCACGACCTGCACGTCTGGGCACTGACTCAGGGGGAGAATTCGCTGAGCGTACATCTAGTCACGCAAACACCCGAACTTGCCCTGATCCAGAAAGCGCAGGCAGTTGCCGAGGCCCACGGGGTCGAGCACGTCACGGTGCAGCTCGAGACCCCCCAGATGCGCCAGACAGAGCACCAGGGGCACGGCTGAGGCTAGACGAAACCCTCCGGTTCGCGCTGGAGGGTTTGCCGTCCAGAAAGCGATATTGTCTTCAACATCTATCAGTTATCCGCAGCCAGACAAGCCCAATCGAAGGTGTTCTTCCAACTTCAGAGCGATAAATTCTGTGCTATTCGCAGCTCGAAGCTGGACTTTTGCGGAAAGCTTAATAGATAAAAATCCCCACCAGACGGAATTCCTTTGGTATCTGATAGCTCCATGAACTCGAGCTCAGTCTCTACTTACCCTTTGAAAATCTGGTCTGGAAGGCCCGCTCACGAACCTCGAGAGGGGTCGGCCTAGCCCAACATGGGGGTATTTTTGAGAACCTCGGCCTAACCTTTCTCAGTCTCATTTAAACCGCCTTACATAAATAAAATCTCGTCCAGCACGCTTCATCTGGCCTTCACCGGGATGTCCAGAGTAGGAGGAGTACTCGAGCTTACTCGAGGCATCAGGAGGTGGTAAGGATGAAAATGAGTTATGTTTTGGTTCCGATAGCCGCCACGGTTGCCCTGGTCGGGGGAGCACTGGAGTGGCAGATGGCAAAAGGGCAGCCTAGTTCGGCCCCCGTGACCCCGATTACCGCCAGTGACCGGCTGGCCTACGAGCAAAACACCATTCAGATTGCTCGCCAAGATGGGGTGGGGGTGGTATATGTCTCGGTCAGGACGGCAGCCCGCAATCTCAGTAGCCAGCTACCCCAGGGTTTACAGGAGTTCGCCCCGTTCTTCTTTGGGCCAGGCTCGCAGCAGATGGTTCAGCCGCCACAGCAGGGCACTGGCTCGGGTTTCGTGATTGACAACTCTGGGCACATCCTGACCAACTATCACGTGGTCAATGGGGCTGACCAGATTACCGTGCGTTTCTACGGTGACCCCAAAAACTACACCGCGCACCTCGAGGGCAGCGCCCCCGCGCTGGATTTGGCCCTGCTCAAAGTCTCCGCTCCCCAGGCCGACCTACACCCCTTGCCTTTAGCTAACTCGGATATGGTGCAAGTCGGCGAGAAAGCCATCGCTATCGGCAATCCCTTTGGTCTGGAGTCCACCGTTACCGAGGGCATCGTCTCGGCGGTGCGGCAAAACCCCGGTGCCGTGCAGGATTTGGTTCCCCGTATCATCCAGACTGATGCCGCCATCAACCCCGGCAACTCCGGCGGCCCCTTGCTGAACTCTGCGGGCCAGGTAATCGGCATCAATACCGCCATCCTGAGCCCCTCGGGGGCTTTTGGTCAGGCCCAGTTTGCTGGGGTCGGCTTTGCCATCCCCATCAACCTCGCCAAGCAATACCTGCCCCAGATGGAAGCAGGTAAGCAGATCAAGTCCAGCGAAATCTTGGCCTCGAGGCCCCATCTGGGCATAGAAGTTAGCCCCCTGCAAGCCTATCCCAGCAACCTGCTCAGCCAGAATAAGCTGCCCTCGAGTGGCTTGATGATCGAAAAACTGGACAAGGGCAGCCCTGCCGAGAAAGTCGGCCTCAAAGCAGCCAGCAAGAGCGTGTATCTGCAAGACCCCAGCGGTCAGGCTATCCAATTGGGCCTCAACGGTGACGTGATTGTCGAGGCTAACGGGGTGCAGATTAACGATGTCAACGACCTACGGGGAGTGCTAGACCAAACCAAGTCGGGCCAGGCCGTGAGCCTCAAGATCTGGAACCACGGTCAGGAACGCACCGTGCAAGTGGTGCCCGCTGTGTCCAGCGCGGGCTAAGGTAGACCGGTGAAACTGGGAGGGGCCAGCCCCTCCCAGAACTTATTGGGGTTCTCTGCTCAGACCGACGCAGTTATCGCAGTTTCGGCTATTTTTGCCGCCAGGAGTAGCGGCAAAAGGGAGCTTGATACCCTCTTTCTAACGGGGTGGGTTGTCCTATTCTTTCTGAAAACCGCTCTATTACGAAAACCGCGATAAGCTCCCAAGAAGTTCTTTTGAATTGACGGGTGGTTATGCTGAAAACCTTCCTCGAGCGGTTGAGTCTTGGTACGGTAGCCGCTATACTTGCTCCGTTATGGACTTAACTACTCTAGAGCACCGACTCGAGGCCCTCCGGGGGTATCTTTGACATCCCTGGTAAAGAAACTCGCCTAGCTGAACTCACTACCCAAATCAACGACCCCAACCTCTGGTCTGACCCCGTCAGTGCCCGCAAAGTAAGCCAGGAAGCGGGCCGCTTGCGCAAAGCCGTAGATGGCTACCGGCGCTTGGAGTCGGACTTGCAGGGGCTTTTGGAGCTGTGGCCCGAGATGAGTTCCCCAGAGCGTGCCGAGATGCAGGGCGAACTGGATCGCGCGGGCAGTGAACTCGACGACCTCTATCACCAGACCTTGCTGTCGTTTCCCTACGCCGAAAACGCCGCCATTCTCACCCTCAAGCCGGGCGCTGGTGGCACCGAGGCTTGCGACTGGGCCGAGATGCTCTACCGTATGTATACCCGATTTGCCGAGCGGCACGGCTTTAGCATCGAAATCATTGACTTGGAGCCCGGAGCCGAAGCCGGGATAGACTACGCCCAGTTCATCCTGCGCGGCGAAAACGCCTACGGCTTGCTCTCGCCGGAGGCCGGAGTTCACCGCTTGGTGCGGCCCTCGCCCTACAACTCCCAGGGCAAGCGCCAGACCAGTTTTGCGGCCCTCGAGCTGATGCCCGAGGTGGACGAGTCGGTTCACGTGAACATCAATCCCGAAGACCTGCGCATAGACGTGATGCGGGCCCAGGGCAAGGGCGGGCAGGGAGTCAACACCACCGACTCCGCCGTGCGGGTGACCCACCTCCCCACGGGCCTTTACGTCAAGTGCCAAGTCACACGCAGCCAGCAGAAAAACAAAGAGATGGCAATGAACATCCTGCGTTCCAAGCTCTTCGAGATCGAATACAAGAAGAAGCAAGAAGAGTTGGCCCGGCTGCGCGGCGAGAGCCGCCCCAACGAGTGGGGCAGCCAGATTCGCAGTTACGTGCTGGACAAGCAGTACATCAAAGACCACCGCACCGGCGAGATGCGCCACGACCCCGAGAACGTGCTGGATGGCGACATCGAGAGCCTGATTTGGGCGGGATTAGAGTGGAAAGCTGGGCGGCGTGAGACGGTGGCGGTTGGGGACGATGAATAACCCTTCGGAGACCCCCGGTTTTTAGAGCGGTTTACTACCTGAATACGAAACCCCCTCGAGGCTCTCGAGGGGGTTGGCTTTTGGCAGGGCTACTTCATCGGCATCAGCACGGTGTCAATCACGTGGATTACGCCGTTTTCGGCTTCGATGTCGGTCTTGGTAACTTTGGTGGTCTTGTTCAGCTCGACCACGTTGCCCATCACATCAATCATGATTGGGCTGCCCTCGAGGGTTTTGGCTTCCTTGAGCTTGACCACATCGGCGGCCATCACCTTGCCCGCTACGACGTGGTAAGTCAGGACTTTGGTGAGCTGGGCTTTGTCCTTGAGCAGCGCGTCCAGGGTGGCCTTGGGAATCTTGGCAAAGGCTTCGTTGGTGGGGGCAAATACCGTGAAGGGGCCTTTCTCACCGAGGGTTTTGTCCAGACCGGCGGCCTTGAGTGCAGTCAGCAGGGTGCTGAACTGCGGGTCTTTGGCGACAATCTGAGCGATGGTTTCCTTGGAGGTCATGCTGGTTTGGGCATTGACCAATCCGAAGGCAGCTAGGGCTAATCCGGCGACAACCAACAGCAATCGTAGCTTCATGCGAACACTCCTTGTTATGGTCTCGAGACGGTTTGGTTGAGACCTGAGTGCAGTCTAAACAGCTTCGATGAGCCGCAATTAGGGCTGTCCTACACAGTTCTAATAAAAACTATCAAATTTGTAGTGTGGTTCCAATTTCAAAACCGATTGTAACTACTCCAAGTTAATGTCTGCGTTGCTGCCCCGAGCCGAGAAGGGTTATTTAAACCTAACCCAACTAACCATTAAGGAATTGCTCCCAATACTAATTTCCCGCCCCCACCACCACTAGCGCAGTCAGGATGAAGGGCGGCAAGTTTTTGCCAGGCAAGGCCCGGCCCATCACCACCACGATGTAAGCGCCGGGTTTGGGGAACGTGGCTTTGCCCTCGAGGCGCTTTCCAGTGTTGACAAAAGTGAGCTGGACATCGGGCGTGGCCTGGGCACTGGCCTGACCCCGGTAGGCCAGCATCCGGCAAAAACAATCGCTGAGCTTGAGGTTTATGCCGTTGATGGCAACATAAGTCAGATAGGTCACGATGGGTTTGCCTGACACCGGTCGGTCATCCGGTTCGAACTTGACCTCGCCAGTGACCGGCCCTTGGCCGGATAAGGGGTGGGCCAGAGCCAGGCCCAGCAGCAGGAGACCGAAGAGGTGTTTCATTGGCTCGAGTCTCGCATATTGGGCGGTGAGCTAAATAAAAGATTGAGGGTAAAACGCATGATGCTGATAACCCAGGGCCGAAAGCTGAAGGCACAACAACCTAAAAATACAAACCACGTCCTGGATGGTGTTTTTTGATAAGGCAATGGTGCTGTCCTGGTGTAGCCTTTTGGCCCTCAGTCTTTTGTCTTTTGCGGTTGCTTCCGGCCTTCAGCTTTTAGCTCTCTGCCCTCGGCACTGCTTACTTTGGCAGCCCAAAGCGCGGGTCTTGGGTAAAACTGTGGTCGGTGAGGGCCTTCAGAAAGGCTACAAGGTCGTTGACCTCGGCTTCGCTGAGGCCCAGCGGGCGCATCAGGGGGTCGGCGTTGAGGTTGGCGGCTCCGCCAGAGTTGTAATGCTCCACCACGTCGCGCAGGGTTTTGATGCTGCCATCGTGCATATAGGGGCCGGTGAGTTCGACGTTGCGTAGGGTAGGAACCTTGAACTTGCCCACATCTTGGTCTTTGCTGGTAATAGGGGCCAGACCAGTGTCGGAATACACCGTGGTAAGGGCGGTGTTGCGCAGGGAGTCGTCGGTGAAATCCTGGCCCTGGTGACAATGAAAACAGTCGCCCTTTTCGCTAAAGAAAATCTTCATGCCGCGCAGAGCCACCACCGAGAGGGCGGTTTGGTCTCCCTCGCGGTAGCGATCCCAGGGGCTATTGGACGAAACCAGGGTGCGCTCGAAGGCCGAGATGGCCTTGGTGAGGTTGAGCATGCTCAGGCCATCAGGAAACACCGCGGCGAAAGCGGCTCGGTACTGGGGGATGGCTTTGAGCCTGGCGACCAGCTTGGTAGGGTCGGAGTCCATCTCGTTGGGGTTGGTAAGGGGGCCGACGGCCTGGGCCTCGAGCCGGGGCGAACCCCCTTCCCAGAACAGCCTGCTGCGGTAACCCACGTCGGTGAGGGTGGGGGCATTGCGGGTTCCCCTGCGGCCTTTGACCCCAGTGCTGACGGCCTTACCCCCATCGCTGAAGGCAAACTCTGGTTTGTGGCAGGAGGCACAGGCCACACTATTATCGCCGCTGAGGCGTTTATCGTAAAAAAGCTGGTGTCCCAATTCGACCTTGGCCGCGCTCATAGCGTTGTCGGCGGGAATGGGCATGGGTGGGAAATGGTCGGGAACCTTGACTACATAAACCGCAGAGGCCGCCAGAACCATACCTGCCAGACTGCCCAGCACCATCCATTTACGCATTGTTCCTTATCTTTGCGTACCTTCTCGAGCCAGAGTTTATGGCGTTCTGAGCAACCATATCAAACTTTGTTAGGGGCCGGGAACGGTGAGGGTATATTGCAGGGTATCGTCGGGCAAACCCATCGTGACCTCCCAGGTGCCGGGGGGAACTTGAAACGTGCTGTGGTACTGGGCTTTTTGAAAAGGTCGGACGACCTGCTCGAGGGCGTTGCCCTGACTGGCGAAGCGCACCCGAAAGCTCGGGCCCTGCTCGAGGATTTTCCCCTGAAGATCCTTGATGTCGAGCAGAAAATGCACCTCGCCCACCTGGGCATAGAGCTGTCCACTGTAGTGGTGGATCCCGGCGGTTTCCTCGATGTCTACGCTAGTGGGGAGGGCGGCCTGGGCTGTGGGCGGCTCGCTGCTGGCGAGCACCCCGCTAACCCCCAGCACCACCGCTACCAACAGCGCCTCCAAGCTCACGCTGGGAAGTCCCCGTACTCCTTTGCTGCGTAGGCGGGGCAACAGCCACATCCGGTTGATTGCGGCCACAGCCAACACCCCAGCTACCAGGCCCAGCTTGAGCAGCAGGGTGCGCCCATAAGCACTTTCCGGCAGGTTGCTGAATAGGCCAACCTGGATGGTAGCCAAGTAGGCTCCGCTGAGGGATATTATTCCCACACCCACCAGCCCCAGCCGAGACAAGCACTCTACGGCTGCCAGCACTGCCGCGTAGCGGCTGCCCGGCCAGCACAGGGCCAGAGCCAGCAAACTTCCGGCCCAGGCGCTGCCAAAGCTAAGGTGGATGAGGTCGGCAGCAATCATCAGGCCACCTTTGGCTCCGGCGTGGGCAGTCAAGGTGAGGGTGAGCAACAGCCCCAGCGCCAGAGGCGGATATAGCCAACGATCTATCCTGGCCCAGCCCAGCGAGAGCCCCAGCAGCACCAGCAGAATCGCCATACGTACCAGCAGCAAGTTGCCCTGGGTGGTCTCGAGGAAATAGCTGCCCAAAAGCGAGGTGTCACCCAACATCCACACCGTGTGGTAGGCCCCATAGAGGCTCGAGGCCAGCGCCGCCATAAATCCCAGCGAGAGCATATACCACAGCCGCCAGGCTTGGCCCCTGGCGATTTCCCGGCCTACGTAGCGGGCAAAAATCCCCGCTCCCAGTATCAGGAAAACCCCGATATACAAGGAAGCCCGAACCAAGTCTTGGATGTTGTCCTGAGCGTGATCCATGAGCGCTATCGTGGCTTTCATTGATGTTGGCGCTCTAGACAGCGCCAACCGTCTTTGGGATGCAATTCCTAAAATCTCCGTTCGGTCAAACCTTATGAAAACTGCTCTAAGGTGCGTAGCTAAAGACGAAGAAGTCGCTTTTGGTGTGTCCGTCGGTGGAAAGGTTATTCCACATGACCACGTAGGAGCCCGGCTTCAGGCCGCTTTTGAGGCACAGGCTCACGATTTTGCTGGTTCTGGCACTGGTCTTGACCCCGGTGTCGGCCCGCAGGGCGGCATCGTTTTTGCGGTTGAGCAGTGCGCTTACTTTGTCCTGAGCCAGCCCCTCGAGCTGGTGGCTATCGGCTCCTTTGGGCCCATTGAGGGCATAGACCTTGAAGATCGAAAGCCGCACCTCGATGGCCTCACTAAAGATGATGCTGATGCTGCTGGGAAGGGTTTTGAGGGTGGCCTTAGCTTTGGGGCTCGAGGTCACGTATTCGGCGTGGGCCAAGGCCAGACCGAGGCCCAGCAGCAAAAAAGACAGGATTTGCTTCATCGCAGCTCCACCGGAAGTTGTAGGCTCAAGGTTTTGCCCCCCTCCAGCCGCAAAACCAGGGTTATTTTGTCGCCGATTTTGAGGCTACGGGTCACGTTTTCCAGCATGACGTGGTAGCTTTTGGGCTTGAGCACCAGCCTGCTTTTGGCCGGAACCGTCAGAAATTTCACCTCGTCCATGCTGGTCATGTCCATGCCCCCCGAGTTTTTGGTCATGGTCTGGTGCAGGCTGGCGGCTTTGGCTACCGGACTGCTGGCTCCCACGATTTTGATGGGAACCGGGCCGGGGTTATAGAGGGTGAAGTAGGCCGAGAGGTTGGGGCCGGGCACCAACCGCACCCAACCCCCCGCGAGCTTGAGGCTTTGGGCCAGGGCCAGACCTGACAGGATTAAAGTCGCCATCAACAGTTTTTTCATGCTCACCTTTGCTTTGCCAGCGACCAGGCCGAGAGCAGGTTCAAGTAGACCTGCTGCGAGACCGGCCCACCGTGAACCTGGGCATACTCGGGCTTGTTCAGATCGTAAGCCTGGCCGCCTAGCCCGCTGGCGAACACCTTGGAGACATCTAAATTGACCCGAATGCCGCTACTGGGAACTTTGATAGAGGTGCTGTACTGCTCGAGGTCGGCGAGTTGGATATTTTGCATCAGCGAGTCGGTGCCCATGTGCATCAAGAAAGGGGTCGGGGTAGTGCCTTTGACGTATTTGCCCTCGAAGCGATAAAAAATATACCCAGGATTCCACGACCAGTACATTCCGCTATCCATATCCAGGGGGGCTTTCTGATGAACCACGTCCAGGTGGTTGAGTTCGCGGGGAACCCCAATGCTAAAGCGAATTCCAGCGTATTCCCCAGCGGGAACATTCATTTTCATTACGGTGAGTTCTTGCGGGGTAGTCGGGCTGAACTCTACCAGATGCAGCCCATCGGCCCTGACCTCACTCCCATCCCGTTTTACTAAAGCCACCTGGGTAATGTAAAAGCGCAGTAGGTTGACTTCATAGGTGTTGCCTGCTGGGTTGGTATAGGTCTGGCCCATCACCAAAGGTTTATCGCCCACCACCAAGGCGACTTTGAGTTCGACTGGAACCGCCAGGGCCGAACCCAGTGCTACAACGGCTGCTGCCGCTAAAACCCGCCATTTATTCATGACTCCACCTGTACAGATTTCACCACTGCTCAGTGAGCAGTCCCCAACCCAAATTTCTCTAGCGCGAACCTTATCGCGGTTTCCGCTATTTTTGCTGCTAAGAGTAGCGGCAAAAAGGAGCTGGGTACGGTCTTTCTAGCTCAATGGAGGATCCTAGTCTTTCTGAAAACCGCTCTAACCCAGCTATTTAGCCTTGGGGTGGGCCTCGAGCAGCCACCGACTGCAAGAACAAATCCCTGGCCTGGGCTTCATAAAGCCACAGCCAAGGGGTATATTGCAAAACCCAGCTCGAGGCTAATGCCGCTTCAATCCCTGGAACCTCGACCAGTTGGGTAAAGCACAGCAGGCAGTGCTCGAGGTGGGAGTGGGTTTTGGGTGTCGCATGATGCCTATGGCCCGGTGCTGGCTGTATGGCCTGAGGTTGCGGGTCAACAGCCATATGGCCCTGCATCGCCACCCCGCGCAAGGCTACCAGTGTGGAGCTAAGCAGCAGCGTCAAAACCAGCCCCAGCGCAGCCCCTAGAGGGCGCAGGGTCTGGGGTTGGGCAAGGGAGCCGAGCATCAGGATAAATCCGGTATAGCCTGTTTCAGCTTAGCAGAGGTCTATTAGAAATTAGGGGGTGTACACAAGCAAAAAGCTGAAGGTTCCAGGGCTAACCCTGAAGGCTGGTCTGGGAAGGCGAAATTGGCATACGGAAAAGGCTTTCCTGGACACTTTCGACCCGCTACTCCTGCCGGAGACCCAGGGTAATGCAATAACCAAGGGACAGATGTCCTATCGTTGCTCGTATATACACTGAAACGCCACGTATAGATGATGCCCCTCATGGAATAGAAGCATCTCGAGCATAGTGGGCACGTCCAGCAGACCAAAAACTGGGTGCAAGCCGGTGTGGGCGAGTTGTTCGTCGCTGAGGGCCTCGAGCTTTGCCTGTAAATCTGCCCGCAGACGGCGAAACTCACCCAACACTGCTCGGCTATTCAGGGCCTGCCAGCGGGGCCAATCGGGGTCATTCTCGGCTTTGTAGCGTACCAAGGGCTGGCCGGGTGTGCTGAGCATCTGCTCCAGGCGGCTCGAGAAAACCTCGTGGTAGCGGGCCAGGTGGGCGATATTTTCCAGTGCCGACCACTTTTCAAGTAGCGGGTGGCCCGCCAGTATGGCCTCGGGAACTCCCTGGGCAGGGCCCGTATGGCCTACGGCCACCCCCTCCAGGTTAGCCGCAGAGCGGCTATGGCCTACGGCCACCCCCTCTAGCAAGGCGTACAGGGCTAGGGGCTGAAGTTTGAGGCGCTCGAGTTGGTCGGGGCGTAGGGGCATGAGATCAGTTTAGCCTTAAAAATCTGGGCTCGAGCCGTGCAATTGACGCGGTAGAATCTCCGAGGCTCGACGAGAGAATTGTTCCCACCAGCACGCCCCGCGATAATCCCAACTTGCAAGGTTCGGACCAGGATTCTTAGACCGACTCCTATAGAAAGCCGACAGGCCCTTATCGTATCCTCCGGCACGGGGTTAGACTGGATGCGAACTGGGGAGGGTGACATGGCGCAGCATGGATTAGCAATAATGGAGTTTCACGTCAAAGCCTCAGCCAGAGACTACTACGGCTTTGATCTGTCCCCGTTTTCCAGCAGCGGCAACGTCATCTTTGCCGACTTCGCCGCAGCTCGGCGCTTTGCCAGCCAGATGAACGCCAAGCGTCCTCCCGAACAGGCCGTGAGCGTCGGGCAGATTAGCGCGATGGGCCTGATAGACGAGATGCTGCACGTGGTGGTGGAACAGTATCGGCAAACCCAAAACCCTCAGGTGATGCAGCAGGCCCTCTCGAGCCTCGAGGTGGCCCTTGGCCCCGAGGCCCTCGAGCGCACCCTACAGGCTTTCGCCGCCGAGTTCCCACCCATCGGGGTGTACCGGGGCGAAATTCCCCTCCAGACCTACCTTGCTGCAAGCACTCAGGGCCGTCCCAACCGAGAAATCGTGCTCGAGGAGATGCTGATGCTGTGGATGGCCAACGCCAACCCGGCCTTCACCCCCTTTTTGGAGCTGTTCGACGATACTAGCCTCGAGCAGTTCAGCGCCTATCTGCCCGCCATCCACAACCTTGAGGCTTTTTTCGAGGCTCAACCGGCGTTTGCTGAGACCGGCATCAGCCTGTTCAAGACCCTGCGGCTACCTGCCCTCAACTTTCCGGGTTCGCTCGACGCGCAGCTCGAGTTTTTGCTGACCCGGCTGGGCGGGAGCTTGGGACGCTTTGCCTATCGGCTGCTGATAGGTCGGGATGTTCTGCGTGAAGAAGCCCGCAGTTTTCGCATTGACCTCAGCTTCGACGCGCCGGGCGGTTTCGGCGGAACCAACCTCACCGCCGAGATGTTCAGCCCCAGAGCCCAGGGTCAGGAATACGAACCCGAAGCCTTCAGTGCCGACCTGCTTTGGATGCCCCAACTGGTGCTGATAGCGAAAAATGCCTTTGTCTGGCTCGACCAGCTTTCCAAGCAGTATGGACGGGAAATTCGTACCCTGGACGCAATCCCCGATGCCGAGCTGGATCGCCTGGCAAGCTGGGGCGTGACCGGACTATGGCTAATTGGGCTGTGGGAGCGCAGCACAGCCTCTAAGCGCATTAAGCAGATGATGGGCAACCCCGACGCGGTAGCTTCGGCCTACTCGCTCTACGACTATGTAATTGCCCAGGATTTAGGGGGCGAGGCGGCCTCCAACAACCTGCGTGAACGGGCCTGGCAGCGCGGCATCCGCATGGCCAGCGACATGGTTCCCAATCATGTCGGTATTGATGGTAAATGGGTCTACGAGCACCCCGACTGGTTTATCAGCCTGCCCTATCCGCCCTACCCCAACTACACCTTTGGCGGGCCAGATTTATCCTCCGACCAGCGGGTGGGGATTTTCCTGGAAGACCACTACTACGATAAATCCGATGCGGCAGTAGTATTCAAGCGCCTAGACCGCTGGACGGGTTCGGAACAGTACATCTACCACGGCAATGACGGCACCGCCATGCCCTGGAACGATACCGCCCAGCTCAACTATCTCAATGCCGAGGTGCGCGAGGCGGTCATCCAGACCATCCTGCACGTAGCACGGCAGTTTCCGGTGATTCGTTTTGATGCCGCCATGACCCTCGCCAAGCGGCATATCCAGCGGCTGTGGTGGCCCGAGCCAGGCGGTTCGCCTTGGGGAGCTTCGATTCCCAGCCGAGCCGAGTTCGCCCTGAGCAAGGAGGAGTTCGACCGGGCCATCCCGCTGGAGTTCTGGCGCGAGGTGGTAGACCGGGTAGCCGCCGAAGCTCCCGATACCCTGCTGCTGGCTGAGGCTTTCTGGATGATGGAAGGCTACTTCGTGCGCACCTTGGGGATGCACCGGGTATACAACTCAGCCTTCATGAATATGCTGCGCGACGAGAAAAACGCCGAATACCGCAAGTTGATCAAGGAAACCCTCGAGTTCGAGCCGGAAATCCTCAAGCGCTACGTGAACTTTCTCAGCAACCCCGACGAAAAAACCGCCGTGGAGCAGTTTGGCAAGAGCGATAAATACTTCGGCGTGATGACCCTCTGTGCCACCTTGCCGGGGTTGCCGATGCTGGGGCACGGGCAAGCGGAGGGCTACACCGAGCGCTACGGGATGGAATATCGCCGGGCCTACTACCAAGAAACCCCCGACCAGGGGCTCATTGAGTATCACCGGCAGCAGATTTTTCCCTTGCTCAAGCGGCGCTATCTCTTCGCCGAGGTCGAGAATTTTGTTTTATACGACTTCTACCAGGATGGCGGGGTCAACGAGGACGTGTTGGCCTATTCCAATCGCTCGCCCCAGACCGGTGAGCGCTCGATGGTGATTTACAACAATAAGCACCAAGCCACCCAGGGTTGGCTTCGCCTGTCGGTGGGCCAGCCGCTGAGCAGCGATAAGGAAATACGCCAGCGCACCCTTTCCGAGGGCTTGGGCCTGGCCCCGGAGGCCTGGAGCATCTTCAGGGATAGTGTGAGCGGCCTCGAGTTTATCCGCAGTAACCCCCAACTCAGCCAGGGGCTCTACCTCGAGCTTGGCCCCTATGGGCGGCAGATTTTTCTGGACTGGCGCGAGGTCTACGACTCCGATGGCAGCTATGCGCGGGTTGCCCAGGTGCTGGGGGGAAGGGGCGTTGCCAGCGTGGAAGAAGCCCGCCTCGAGCTAGAACTCGCAGGCATCCACACCCCTTTCCGGGAGTTGGTCAACCCGGCTATGTTTCGCAGACTCATCGAAGCAGCCGGAGCCAGACCCAGCAAAGCCCTGTTGGACGAGGTAGAGGAAAAACTGGGGCAGTTGCACCAAAGTATCCACAGCTACAGCGCCAGCAAGGTCAAGCCTGCCGCCGCAAAAACCGTGCGCAAGCAGCTCGGAGCGGTTCTGGCCACAGCTAGCCCCAGCCTGAGCGAGTGGGGAACCCTGCTGGGCTGGGTGTTCACCCATTCCCTAGGCACTCCCCAACAAAGCCGGGATTATCTGGACGAATGGCGCTTGGGGCGAATCCTCGAGCAAACCGTGCGCGAACTGGGGGTCAGCGAGGCCGAAGCTCAGCGAGCGGTAGGTCTGACCAAGCTGTTGGTAGGCCAGCAAAGCGTGTTACAGCGCACCCCGAGCACCTTGGCCAAAGCCTTACCCACGCTCGAGACCTGGAGCCACGACCCCGAGGTGCAACACTATTTGGGGTTCAACCGCTTTCAAGATGTGCTGTATTTCAACCGTGAACCTCTCCAAGCCCTTTTGCGTGGCTTGAGCCAGCTGGCTCAAGCCGGAACCAATGGGCGCAAAGCTGCCAACACCCTACCCCAACAGTGGGAGGGCCTGCTCGAGTCCCTGGACACCTTGGCCCACCGGGCGGGATACCAGGTGGATGCTTTCCTGGCCTTGGTGCATAAGGCCGCCAAACCTCCCAAGAAGTCCTCGACCAAAACCCCAGCTGGCAGAGAGAAAACCGCAAAAAGCCAGGCGGCTGTTGCTGTCCAGGTCGAGGCCAAACCGACCAAAGCCAACCCTCGGCCCAAGGTCAAGACACCTGCGAGGGCCACCCTACCCAGCCCTGTGGTTGGGGCCACACCCAAAACCCCGGCTGCCGAGGTGAAGACCCCACAGACCACGAGCCGCAAAACCTCCAAGGCCAAAGTCGGGGTGGCAAAGTCCCCGACTAAAACTAAAGCTGCGACCAGTACAGCCAAATCCAAGCCTACTGCCCCAACCCCGGTTCAACCCGATGACCTGACCCGTATCGAGGGCATCGGCCCCAAGATATCGCTGGCTTTGCAGAAAGCAAAGATTAGCACCTTCGCGGCACTGGCCCGAAGCAAGGAGACCCAGCTTCGGGAGGCACTGGCCGCTGCCGGACTGCGCTTTGCTCCTAGCTTGTCCACCTGGGCTAAACAGGCCAGTTATTTAGCCAAGAGCGATGAAAAAGGATTCCGGGCCTACACCCAGAAGCTGACTGCCGGGCGCGAGATAAAACAACCTCGAGGCTAGAGCGCTTGGCGAAATAATTGCATCAAGATACTTAGAGCGGTTTTCAGAAAGAAAACGGCAGCCCACTCCGATAGAAAGAGCGTACCAAGCTCATTTTTTGCCGCCATGAGTAGCGGCCAAAATAGCGGAAACCGCGATAAGTGAGCCTGCGTTTGGCTGCCCATTTTGCTGCTTGGAGGAACAGCAAAACTTTAGCCACGCGCGATAGAGCAGGAGTAGCAGTTCCATCATCTCACCAAGGGCGCTGCCGTTGACAAAGCGCGCCAATCTGGGTATGGTTCCAGCGTCGTCGCAATCTGGTCACAAAAAGCCTGGAGCCGCCTTGCCCGCTATGCTTTTTGAACCCTTTATCTGTGCCGAGGCCCATAGGTGAGCGGCTTTAGAACCTTCAGACCAGCGATGGCAGGAGGTGGGGATGTTCCAACAACTGCTGACTCCAGTAGCAGGTTCGCTATTGCTTTCCTTTATCGTCGCGGTGCTGCCTATCGTGACCGTGCTGTACGCCCTGGGCATAGCCCGGCGGCCCGCCTGGCAAGCCTCTTTGATGGGGGTGGTGGTGGGCCTGATAGTTGCCATTTTGGTCTGGCGCTTCCCGGTGGGGCTGGCCCTGGATGCCTTTGCTGCGGGTGCGGTGTTTGCCCTGTGGCCGGTGATGTGGATTGTATGGAACGCACTATTTCTCTATAACATCGCCGTGCGCAGCGGCAAGTTCGACTTGTTCAGGCGCTGGATGTTACACAACATCCCTGCTGACAGGCGTATTTTGCTGATTGTTATCGGGTTTTCTTTCGGGGCCTTGATGGAGGGCATCGCGGGCTTCGGCACGCCGGTAGCCATTACCAGTTCGCTGCTGATTGCCCTGGGTTTCCCAGCCCTCGAGGCCCTGACCTTTACCCTGATTTTCAACACCGCTCCGGTAGCCTTCGGGGCGCTGGGGGTGCCGATTACCGTGCTGGCCAGCGTGACTCACCTGCCCGACACCGCGCTGGCCTCGATGGTGGGCCGTCAGCTTCCGGTGATGGCGCTGATTCTGCCCTTCTATGTGATGGTGCTGTACGGCGGGCTGCGTTCGCTGCGCGAGGTTTGGCCTGCGGCGCTGGTAGCAGGGCTTAGTTTCGCCCTGACTCAGTACGCGGTCTCCAACCACCTCAACTATAGCCTTACCGACGTGCTTTCCTCGCTGGTTTCGCTGTTGGTGATGGTGCTGTTTTTGCGGGTCTGGAAGCCCGCTCATTCCGAGCAGTATCAGGTCAAGCTCGAGCACCTCGAGACGGGTGGAACCAACCATCAGGCCACTACCCTGCGCGAGGGCTTGTTGGGCTGGGCTCCCTGGCTAGTGGTCTCGGCAGTGGTAATCCTCTGGACATTTGCCAAAATTAACCTCATCGGTGACACCAAGATTCCCTGGCCCGGTCTGGATAAGGCAGTGTTCATCACCCTCTACAAAACCCCCTATGCTGCCATCTGGGACTTTCAACCCTTGGCAACCGGAACCGCCATTCTGCTATCGGCCTTGCTGACTGCACTGGTGGTGGGAGCCAAGGGCAGCGACCTGCTGGGTGCGCTACGCGATACCTGGCGGCAACTGCGCTTGGCTATCCTGACCGTAGCCTTAATTGTGGGGCTGGCCTATTTGCTCAACTACTCCGGCATCAACTACACCTTAGGGTTGGCGGTGGCCTCACTGGGGGCAATTTTCCCCTTGTTCTCGGCCTTTTTGGGCTGGGTGGCGGTATTTTTGAGCGGCAGCGACACCTCCGGTAACGCCCTGTTTGGCAACTTGCAGGTAGTAGCCGCTAAACAACTCAACCTGAACCCTATCTTGATGGCGGCCACCAACTCCTCAGGTGGGGTGATGGGCAAGATGATCTCCCCACAAAATATTTCCACTGGGGTCTCGACCACTGGTCTGGTGGGCAAGGAAGGGTTGGTGCTGGCTAGAACCTTCCGCCACAGCATCATCCTGACCCTAATCCTGGGGGTGTTGGTGTTGTTGCAGCAATACGTGTTTCCAGGGGTGATTTCCCGGCCCTAGAGTAAAAGTGATTACTAACCTGTGTCCTGGACGAGGTTTTCTGATAGGGCAATTGTAGAGTCCTGGACGTAGGGAGGGGGTTTGCTCGAGCCGGTACAATCGGGATTATGGATGTTGCCCAACGAGCCCTCGAGCTGCGCGAGGAATTGCGCTACCACAACTATCGCTATCACGTTCTGGACGACCCCCAAATCTCCGATGCCGAATACGACCGGCTGCTGCATCAGCTAAAGGCCCTCGAGGCCCAGTACCCCGAGCTGGTCAGGCCCGATTCGCCCACCCAGGAAGTGGGCTCCCGGCAGCTCGAGACCACCTTTGGTGCCATTACCCACCCCACCCCGCTATACTCCCTGGACAACGCTTTTGGCCCCGAAGACATTAGATTGTTCGAGGAACGGATTGCCCGGGGACTGGGCCAGGAGCCGCCGTTTTCCTATGCCCTGGAGTACAAGATTGATGGGCTCTCGGTCAACTTGTGCTACCAAGAAGGCCGACTGGTCTGGGGGGCCACCCGGGGCAACGGGCGAGTAGGGGAGGACGTGACCCTCAACCTGCTGGCCGTGCAGGGGATTCCCCACCGCCTGCTGGGCGTGCCCGAGCGCCTCGAGGTGCGCGGGGAGGTCTATCTGCCCATCGAGGCTTTTATAAAGCTCAATACCGATCTCGAGGAAGCTGGGGAAAAGCTTTTCAAAAACCCCCGCAACGCCGCCGCCGGTTCGCTGCGCCAAAAAGACCCCCGCATCACAGCTGGGCGCGGCCTAAAAGCGCTCTTGTACGGCATCGGAAGCGGGCTTGCCGAAACCGCAGTCCGCACCCAGAGCGAACTGCTGGACTATCTCCAGGCCAGAGGCTTTCCCGTCGAGGGACACCACCGCTCGGTGCGTGGCGCAGATGCGGTAGAAGCAGCCTATCAGCAGATGCTCTCTCGCCGCCGTGAGCTGCCCTTCGAGGCCGACGGGGTGACGGTCAAGCTCGAGGAGTTTGGCCTGCAACGCGACCTGGGCTTTACCGCCAAAAGCCCGCGCTTCGCCATCGCTTACAAGTTTCCCGCCGAGGAGAAGCTGACCCGCGTGCTGAACGTGGTGTTTAGCGTGGGCCGCACTGGCCGCGTGACCCCCACCGCCGAACTCGAGCCCATCAACCTCGAGGGCTCGACGGTGGCGCGGGTGGTGCTGCACAACGAAAGCTATATCGAAGAGTTGGATTTGCACTACGGCGACCAAGTGCTCATTCACAAGTCCGGCGGGGTGATTCCCGAGGTGCTGCGGGTAGTCCCCGAAGCCCGTCCCCAAGGGGCTCAAAAGGTGGTCTATCCGGAAAACTGTCCTACTTGTGCTACCCCGCTGCTGCTCGAAGGCAAAATCCACATCTGCCCCAACCCGCTGTGCCCGGCTAAAGCCTACGAAGCCGTGCTGCACTACGCCAGCAGGCGGGCCATGGATATTCAAGGCCTGGGCGACAAGCTGGTGGCCCAACTCCTGGCCGAGGGCTTAATCCGTGATGCCAGCGATCTCTATCGGCTTAGCCGGGAACAACTCGTAGGCCTCGAGCGCCTGGGCGAAAAAAGCGCTGACAACCTGCTGGCCCAGATCGAGGCCAGCAAGAGCCGGGGCCTCGAGCGCCTGTTGTTTGCCCTGGGCATTCGCCAGGTCGGAGACTCGCTTTCGCGGGTGCTGGCAAGGCGTTTTGGTCATCTGGACAAGATTGTGGCGGCTTCCGTGGAAGAACTCGACGAGGTGGAAGACGTGGCCGAAGTTACGGCCCAGAGCATTCACAGCGCCTTGCATCAAGAGGCCATGCAAGCCTTTATCGAAGGCTTGCGCCAGGCCGGGGTCAGCCTTGAGGCCCAGCACAAGCCGCGGGGCGATGCCCTCAAAGGTCTGACCTTCGTGCTCACCGGCGAACTCTCGAGACCTCGGGAGGAAATCAGCCGAGAACTCGAGGCTTTGGGAGCCAAGGTTTCTGGCTCGGTGAGCAAGAAAACCAGCTATGTTGTGGCTGGAGCGGGGGCCGGTTCCAAGCTGCAAAAGGCCCAAGAACTCAAGGTTGCGGTGCTCGACGAAAAAGGTCTGGCCGATTTGCTCAGCCAAAAGGCCACAACAACCCCGTAGGAGGGCTATCGCGGCTTCCGCGCTATTTACACAAATCGCTGTGGCAGATTTCCAGGTTGGCCCAGTCCCGGTTGGGGTCGCTATCGTACTGGCTGATGGTGGGCGGAATCATGATTTTCAGGTACAAAGTGCTGCCGTCATAGTAGTAAGCACTTTGGCTGGCAGAGTCCACCGCGCTGGCGCTCGAGACCGTGGTCAGCTTGCCGCCATATGGCCCATCGGCGATGTAGTAGTCGCGGTAGATGTTGGGAGTGCCGCTAAAGGGCAGATTGACCCGCAGAAAGTCCCCCCGTTTGCGGCTGCTCATGACGATGCGCAGGTGGCCCGGCAGCGCGTTGGCATAGGCCATGCTGTAACTGCGTCCAGCTATGATGGTGGCCTGGAAATAGGAAGTGGGGCCGCTGCTGGGCACACCCCACATGCGGTAGACCGGGTTGGAGCCATCTAAGCGGGTCAGGGAGACCGGAGCCAGGGCTGCGCTCGCGCCATTATCGGTGTTGGAGACGTTCTGGATGGAGATGCGTCCGTAGGGATAGTTGCAGATCTGGGCATTCCAATCCGGCTTGGCGGTGCAGTTGCTGTCGAGCAGAAAGGGATTGTTGATCACCACGCTATATCCGGCTTTCCCCGTCACCGAGCCGTCGCTATCCACGAACGCCGCCGCCCGGTAGCCATCGGCGTTGTCGCCCTGGGCAATCTGAGCAGCACTGGGCTCGGCTCTGGGTGGGAAATACACCGCCTTGGCATTGCTGAAGGTGGCTCCTTGGGCAAAGTTGCTGCTGTCAATCGAGAAAGCCGTAAAGCGCAGGTAACTGATGGCTCCGGCTTCACGGGTGTTGCCGTCGGAGAGGGCCAGGGGCTGAAAGTTGACAAAGCTGACGTTCTTGAAGCCGACCTGACCGTCGTAGAACTCGAAGCCCCGAATGGGGAAGAGGTAGCCGTTACCAGAGTCGTTGGTGTCTAGATAAGGGCGGGGCAGGGTGCGCCCGTCGGCCCCGGTCTTTTCCCAGCTTTGGGGGGTGCCCCGGTTGTCAGTCGTGCCCACAACTAGAGAGCCCTCGAGGGTGCTTTTGTCCGAGGCCATGGTGATGCCGATGGCGTTGTCGGCTAGCTTGGCCCCAGTTACCTGGTGATTCACCCCGCGCAGCCAGATGCCGTTGGAGCGGTTTTTGTAGGCGGTGAAGTTGCTGAACTGGGCTATTACCGGTGGGTTAGTGCTGTTGTTGTCGTCAAGATTGCCATTTTTATCGAGCTGAGCGGGATAGGTGCGGGGATTATAGACGGTATCGTCGCCGGGCTTGAGGGTATTGATATCGGGTCCACGGTCTACCAGCAGGCCATTGCCGTTGGAGTGGGCCACGTTGCCGCTAAACTCGCCCAGTGGGGTGCGCTGCGGCCAGACATTCTTGTCGTTGTCCGCCGACCTCGAGGCCCCCGTGGGGTGCTGGGGGAAGGCCAGCCAGAAACCGTTGGCATACTCCGACCCCGCAGCCACGTTGTTCTTGAGGACGTTGTTGGGGTTGGTAATCCAGAAGGTAGCCGGTTCGCTGTCGGTGGGGACGACTTCCTCACCCGGATTGGAGGGCAAAGTCAGCAGGCCCAGGTTGCCCACGAGCTGGTTGCCGGTTTCGGCCCCATCCTCCATGAAGTAGCAGTGCCCGAGGTTTTCGTAGGCCACGTTTCCACTAACTTCCAGGTTTTGTGCTCCGTGAATAGTCACGCAGCGGTTGAAACTGTTCCAGATAGAGTTTTGCCGTATGTATGAGCTGCTGGCATCGCCAAAAAGATGGAAGTGGATGGGGTAGCGTCCCAGCATTTGCTTCTGGCCCACGCGGGTAAACTCCACCCCAGAAATCCGCATCTGGCTG
This sequence comes from Thermaceae bacterium, assembly GCA_015478585.1. Classification (GTDB taxonomy): domain Bacteria; phylum Deinococcota; class Deinococci; order Deinococcales; family Thermaceae; genus Meiothermus. The sequence goes on from JADMIM010000028.1 coordinate 22,066, forward strand.
CCTTTTATTGCCATGACGTGTGCGCCGAAGCCATATCCGGCCAATTTATTTTTAGCACTGTTTTGGTAGTCTTTGACATTGCCGGTGGTCGCATCCCCCTGGATGGTGATATTGCGCGAGAGCAGCCCGACCTCACCGCGCTCGTCCACACCATAAGTCACCTCACCGAAGTGTGCGTACTGCAAGGCCGAATCGAGGGTGAGGACATTTGCGTTTTTGGCCGAGATATATTTTTCCTCGGCCTCGCTGGCAGTGTAGTCGGTGGAGGCCAGCACGATATGGTCGCCCACCCGCCAGTCGGCGGCATTTTCAACCTGAATCTGGGTGGCTCCCTTGGCCGCCGTAGCCGTCAGGTGAGTCCAGCCGTTGCGGGGCTCGCCGAACAGCTCGAGGGTTCCGCCCATTACCCCAATCAGCTTGGTGCCCATGCCCATACCCAGAGCATTGCCCGAAGGGTCGAGGCCGGTAAGGGTGATAATGGCCCGGTTGCGGTAGGGCTTGTCGGCACTACCAATCTGGAACTTGCCGTGCACCATTATCCAGTCGCTGCTTAGACTGAGGTCTTTGTCGGCAAAGGTTAGCCAGCCCTCCACATCTAGACCCTTGAGGGCTGGGGGGCTTACGTCCAGGGTGAGGCTCAGGTCGGCAGGAATGGTTACGATGTCGCCCGCTTTGGGCACACTGCCACCCCAGGTGTTGGGGTCAGACCACAGCCCACTTCTAGCAGGTGGGGTCGTCCCTCCGGACGGGGGGATGGAAGCTTTGGAGCAAGCCACCAGCCCTACCAGCAGCACGAGCCAAAGTAAGCCTTTGACCCTACGGTTTCCCTGAGCACTTATTTTCCAGACCTCAAGCATAAAATACCTTCCCCAATCTACTGGGGTGAGCAGGGCTGGCTCGTCTAAAGGAGATTAAAAGGGTCTTAACTTTGCCCGAAGATTTTAGTTAGTGCTTCTTGCACGCGGCTTTTGGAAAATCCGGCCGCGCTGAGGGCCTGGCTTACCTGGTTGGGCTCTAGCAGATGCCGCACCACCTCCAACTCGGTGCGCGAGAGGCTGGCCCCGCCCAGCAGGTGCTCCTCGAAGCTCTCCCAGGTGAGCGGTACGGCTTGTTTGACAAAATGCGCGATGGCCTCGGCGTAGGCCCGAATCTCGGCCTGGGCGTGCCAATCCAGGCGCAGGCGCAGAAAATGCAGCAGATTGTGCAGGTTTTGCTTCCAGTAAAACTCGCTATAAAGCCCAACCGGCAGCACCTCCCTGGCCAGTTCGCGGGCCACACCGAGCTCGAGCAGGGTCTGATATTCCTGATACGCCTGCTGCTGAGACTGCGCAATCAGGTCGTGGGCTTGCCCTGCTGCCAGGTCGGGCAGACCGCCCTCACCGACTTGTTTATTGTTTTTGCTTTGGGCCCGTAAATCTGCGGGCGAGGGCAGAAAAAACTCATCTTTCATCACCGAATACCGCGCTGAGATTTCGTTGACGCTGGCGGTGCGGTGGCGGAACCACTGGCGTATCACGAAGATAGGGGCCTTGATATGAAACGTGAACTCCACCATCTCGAAAGGCGAGGTGTGCTTGTGGCGCAACAGGTAGTCAATCAGGGCCGCGTCCTCGCGCACGGTTTTGGTGCCCTCACCGTAGCTCACCCGTGCCGCTTGCACGATGCGGGCATCATCGCCCATCACATCCACTAGCCGCACGAATCCCTTATCCAAGACCTCGAGGCGGGTTCCCACCGAGTCAGCTAAGGTTTCCATGCCCTGCATTGTATAGGGATTTTGCGGGAGTGCTAGTTATCAACTGAAACGGGGAAACCGCACCAGGGTCTTAGAGCACCGATTCTGAACTCTATCGCGCTTCTCTGCTTAGATGAGCCCAGTCAATGTGCTCAGGCTACCCCAGGATTCTTTCCGAAAACCGCTCTAGAACCCGGCCCTTCAGCGCTGTTTGAGGGGGACATACCGGAACGGACAGGCAGCCCACAGTTGACGAATAGCCACAGGGCAGTTTTCATTGGGATAACGGCCCTCGAGGCCCTGGTCGAAAAGCTGGAGATAGACAGCTCCCTTCATAACCTCATCCTCTTGTTTGAGATCGCAGATAAAACGGGGCCCGGTTGCCGTGAGTTCCGTGCGGAGGTAAACACAGTCCGACATTGCACAACTATAAAATCCTCAGAATGAATCCCGAAGGGTCAAATGTCCCGAAACTGCTCTGGCGAGCTTGACACTTTGCGCCTTGAAGCGCAAAATATTGGGCCGGTAGGATCGTGCCGATGTCAGGAAACCTCCTTCCCCAAAGGTTATCCGGCAAAACGGCAAACATAGCGGCCTACACGGCACAATCCGACGAGGAGTAGCGCAGCCTGGTAGCGCACCTGCTTCGGGAGCAGGGGGTCGCTGGTTCGAATCCAGTCTCCTCGACCACACAAAATAAAACGCAGGATAATAGCCCTTTGCCCATAACCTCGAGGGGATCGCCAGTCGCTCTATCGCGGTCTTCATTGACGTTGGCGCTTCTTGCAGCGCCAACTGTCAATCTGAGACGCAATTCCTAAAGCCTCAGCCTGGTTAAACATTATGAAGACCGCTCTAGGGCCGGAAAGCCATCAGGGGAGGGGCTAGCCGGGCTACTCCTTGACTACCTACGGGTGGGGGCTCGAGGCCAGCCAGCAAAAGGGTCAGGGATTCAGATTGACTGGCTATCTCGAGCAGAAAAAAAGCGCCTCCCAGACGCTCTACAACCCGGCCTACCACTTCGTAGCGTCCACCCCCCAGATGGCGCAAGATGGGCTGCGCGGTGGGCTCGTCCTGCCAGCGCTCGACCTGGGCGTGCAGCAAGATAGGGGTATTTTCATTTGGTAGGGGGGTCAGGCCACGGTCAAAGGCCAGTACCGGCCCGAGTGGGGTCAGTATCTCCAGCAGTGGGCTGCCCATCGGCTCTGGGCTTAGCGTAAACGACACCGCATAGGCAGAGAAATGCTCCCAAAAATACTCCAGGCTCTCCTCGAGGGCGGGTTTGAAGGTGGTAAGGGTGCTAACAGCATTGCTCATCGAAGCCATCATATCGCGGTCTTCATTTCTAAGAGCCTACGGGTAGCTTCGTCCGAACTCACCCGGACTGAAGGAAGCAGGAGGACTCTATCGCGGTTCTCTGATTTTTGCTGCCCAGGGCGGCGGCAAAATATCCGATGAGTACAGTAAATAGGCCCAGGCTACCTCCAGATTCTTTTCGAAAACCGCTCTAAATCTCTATAGCCTTGCCCCACTCTGCTAGCCAGGGGGTCTTGCCCTGCTTGGAAAGGGCATCGCTCAGCACTTGCAGCTTGTCGGGTTCACCGTGTACCAGCGCGATGAGGGTTTCGCCACCGAGCCAGTCCAACAACTCGTCCTGCCCGGCGTGGCCCGAAAAACCGCCCAAAGTGTAGGTTTTGGCCCGCACTGGCACGTTTTCGCCAAATATTCGCACGTGCTGGGCTCCCTCGAGCAACAGCCGTCCCAGGCCACCCCTGGGCTGATATCCGGTGATGATCAGGGCGTTGTTGGCTTCGGGCAACCCGTAACTCAAGTGGTGCAAGATACGCCCGCCGGAGAGCATTCCGCTGCCTGCGACAATAATCAGCGGCCCCTCGAGGGGGTTCAGGGCTTTGGAATCATCTACCGAATGGGTGTGGCAGAGGTGTTTGGGGCTAAAGGGGTCTAGACCCTGGTTGAATAGGGCCTGAACCTCGGTACTGAAGTAGCTTTTGACCTTGGGATATATCTCCGAAATCTTGTCGGCCATGGGGGAATCTACGTACACCGGTACGCTGGGAATCTGTTCGTGGCTCTCGAGTTCACGCAGGTAAAACAACACTTCCTGGGTACGCTCGAGGGCAAAGCTGGGGATGAATACCTTGCCGCCCTGGTTCAGATGCGTGTTGAGGACTTGGGCAAACTCGGCGATGGTCGCAGCAAAAGGCTTGTGGGGGCGGTCGCCGTAGGTGCCTTCGCAGAAGACCAAGTCGGCCTGGGTGGGGTAGTCGGGGTCAGGCAGCACTTCCTTGCGGCGGTGGCCCAAGTCGCCCGAGAAGATAAAGTGCTTCTGGCTCGAGCGAACATCAATAAAAGCACTCCCCGGCAGGTGTCCGGCCCCCCGCAGCCGCAGCGTGAGCGGCCCGAAAGCCAAGTCTTGGTAGAGCGGGACAGTTTCCAGGCGTTGATACAACTCCTCCAGGTCGTGTTCATCCCACAGCAGGGGCAAAGCGGGCCTGCCCTTGCGCTCGAGGCGTTGTTGCTCTTCGGTTGCCAACTTGAGGGAGTCTTCCAGGATCACCGGCAGAAACTTGGCGGTGGGCTCGCTCAGATAGACTTTTCCCCCATACCCTCGCCGGATCAGGAGGGGCAAGCGCCCGATGTGGTCGTTGTGAGCGTGAGAAATCACCACCGCGTCTACCTCCCCCGGCTCGAAGCCGAAGGGCTCAGCATTGCGGTCATCTTCCGCACCCTGGTAGGCTCCGCAGTCCAGCAATAGCTTGTAAGGGCCTTCCTCGAGCAAATGACAGCTTCCGGTGACGGTCTGAGCAGCGCCATAGGGAGTAATTCGCATGACTGTACTGTACCAAAAGAAAATTGAGGGCACACCTGACCCTCTGGCACTTGTGCCAGAGGGTCAGTGTAGTTACCAGGAGGCAAGTACCCCCTTGAAAGGAGAATGACATGTTTCGCTTCTATCAAGCCGCGTTGTTAGTTGTGCTGGTCGCAGGATGCGGAAGTCAAACGGGTAATGTAGGCGTTGACCAGTTTATCGAGCCGGGGATTACCGGGCACAGCCGCGAGGTGATGAGAAAAATATTAGCTATGATGCCGGAGAGCCAGCGCCAGAACGTGATCTATTTCGACTCGGACGGAACTGTATATACGAACCGCCCCAGCCTCCTAGATGGGCTCGAAAAGCTGAGCCGAGATTCGAGTGGTCACTGGGTGGATGCCCAAGGCCAGTGCTTCGATCTGCCTGTTTCAGACGGCGCAGGTGCAAACAACGGCGTAAGCCTGTCCAGCGTTCAGCCCCCAGCCTACCTTTTCACAGGTACAGGGTCTTACGGAAGCGTATACACGACTACGGGCTTTACAAGTATCTCTTCAGGTATTTTTGCACCATTTTTTGGAAGCGCGAATACTTCTGATGGGATATTGAAAACAGGAGACCTCCCTTACGTGTATCTTGGGGGCATGTCAGCACAATCCAATATCGATGCTGGCGTTTTCTACGAAACAAGGCCGGGTCTGACTGCCTCTCCTCAATATCGCTGGAGTTATTTCATCAACCTAGGCAATGGGCACCCATACATCATCGTTCCAAAGAGCGCGAGTAGTAAAAACCAACTTTGGTTGGATACTTCTCCCGTTTATATGCAGTTTCAGGCGGTGCAGGTTATTTGAGTTTGTATGGTAGAGCAGGTAACAAATGTTAGTGGTGTTGTTTATCCTGATAATACCATCTCGTATACGTTTAAAGCTGCGGAATGGACGACGGATGGGAAAAACCAGTTGCTCAAAATAGCGACTTCAATAGCTCAGAGATGGGGAGAATTTAAACTCTGGCTCAGCCTTCTCGGCCACATGGTATGGGGTAAACCTTATCGGTCTGGGGAAAAATGTGGATTGGATCTACGCACAAAACCGAGCAGAAACCAGCAAGATTTGTGATTATACAAGTAATAATGTTACTGTGGCTCAAGCTCCGCTTTCTGTGCAGCAGTGTAACCCTTTCACAGGGTGTATGACCATTAAATTCAATAGCGAGAAGGTAACAATCAAAACTCCTAAGAAATAACTGAGGGGCATAAAGGTGGGATATGAAAAGGCTTACCTTGCTTTTCCTTTTGCTGGCCTTGCTGCCGGGTGTGAGCTTTGCCGCCGGGAGCAAGGTGGTGCTCCGCTCAAACACGTTTCTCAAGATCAATGATGCTTATTTGCTCTACTCCTATCCCACCGCACCGTATTTGCACGGCGGGAGGATGATGGCCTCGCTCAACAGCCTGGCCGACATGGCCCGCTTAGAGCCGAAATATTCGCCGGGGTGTGCGCAGGCCACCCTGACCTCGGTGAACCGGATTGTCACCTTGTATGGGGTGGACAGCGACCCCGGACGGCCCCCAACGCTGGAGACGTGGCTGTTGCTAGCAAGCGAACCATAGGGCGTTTTTGCCCTAGCGGGCGCGCTTATCGGCTTGACAGCGCTCAGCCCGGTGATGTACGCTGACAACTTGGACTAGGGTTTAATCCTGAATCCAGCCGCCCCAGGGCCCATCCGACTGCCGCCCTAGCTCAACTGGTAGAGCACCCGACTTGTAATCGGAAGGTTGTCGGTTCAATTCCGATGGGCGGCTCCAAAACCCTTTTTGAAGACCCCTAAACAGCTCAGTTTGGGGCTGGCCTGGGCAGGTGGCCGAGTGGTTAAAGGCGACAGACTGTAAATCTGTTCTCTCACGAGTACGATGGTTCGAATCCGTCCCTGCCCACCACGAGACCCGGCGCTCCCCAATAAGGAGGCCGGGTTTTTATATAGCCTGCTCGAGCCTCACTCACAATATTGCGTCCAGAACGATATAATTGCCCAGGCTAAAAATCGCGTCTGGAACGCTAAATTCAAGTGTGGGTATATTTGTCTCGAGCCCACCAGCAAAAATTCGCTGGGTTCTATAGACTGATACCGGCTTCACAAAGATAGTATTCAAAGTTAGAGGCCCATCTTTGTGAAGCCTGGTAGACTCCCCTTGGTCGGGTTAGATAGTCACCGAACGGTGACTATCTAACCAAACTGGTATGAGATGCGCCTTGGCCTTGTGGATGAGAAAGCGTGTTAGCATAGAGGGGTTTTCATGACCAAGCGTCATTTATCCTCAGGGCTTTTTGGCTGAGTGGTGCTTGAATAACTCCGCCAACTGGCGGAGTTATTATGAAAAACGCGAGAAGCAAGTCGAAATGGTTCCAGCCCAGAATATTTGTGGAGTCGGCTAGGGGCCGAAAGGTGGAGAATGATGATACGAGCGGCCCTAATGATATTTTTTGTCCTGCTTACGGCTGGTCTGGCCCAAGCCGACCCCGTAGTAGCGACGGTTGGCAAGGATTCCATCACCAAAAGCCAGTTTGATTTACAGTTCAACCTTTTCGTGCGCGATGCCTTACAACAACAGGGTATGCCCTATTCGCCCGAGGCTGCGGCCAGCTTCGATGCCTTCAAGCCCAAGTTTTTGGAGCGGCTGGCCCGCGAGACCGCCATCACCAAGGCTGCCGAAACGGCTGGGTTCGCGGCTAAGGACGAGGCCATACAATCCGCGTTGCAGCAGGTTCAAGGCCAGTTTGACACCCCCGAAGCCCTGAACCAGGCCTTGGCCCAGGCCGGTATCCCCGACCTCGAGACCTACAAGCGCCTAATCTACGAAGCCCTGACCTACAACGCCTACCTCGAGAGACTGAACGGCAAGATACAAGTTAGTGACAAGGCCATCGAGCTGATTTATCTTTTATCCAAAAAAGACCTGGCTACGCCCGAGCGCTACTGCTCGGCCCATATCCTGCTCAAGACCGCCAAGGAAGCCAGCGATATTATCGCTCGGCTGAGCCAGGGAGAAGCCTTTGGCGACCTGGCCCGCAAATACTCTCAAGACCCCGGCAGCAAAGACCAGGGGGGCGACTTGGGCTGTGAACCCAGGGGAACCTTCGTAGCTCCCTTCGAGGCCGCCCTGATTGCCCTCAAGCCTGGCGAGACCAGCAAAAAGCCCGTCAAGACCGAGTTCGGCTTTCACGTGATTTACCTCATCAAAGTTGAGCCTGCCGGGGTGCAGCCGCTCGAGGCGGTCAAGGACAAGCTGAGCAAGTCCATCCAAAATGCCGCCGTGCAAAAATACTTGGATCGTGTGGTCGAGCAGTCCCAGATTCAACTGTTCCCCGAGAATCTGGGCACTCCAGCCAAATGAAGGTGCAGGAAGATACGACCTTATGGTGAGCGGCTAACTTCTACACTGGCCCTGAGCAAGGTGTCTCCTACGGGGGAGTCGGCCAATGCCAGGGTCTGTCCAGCCCCATAGATGCCGCTACGGCCCTCGAAGTAGAGTTCGTATAGCTGACCGTTGAGCATGGGGTTGAGGCCATAGCGGAGGTTTTCTCGCCCGACTAGCTTTTTTGCCAAGCCTTCGCGCAGCCAGACCTCGCCTTCAATCTGGGCCTTGTCGCCCGACCAGGGGCCGTCCCAGCGGGCCGCGTTGGCGGAAGGTTGTATTAGCAGCCAAGCCCCGCTCTGGTCGGCGCGTTCGATCAGGCTTTCGTGGAAGGCATCCAGGCAGATCAAGTTGGCTAGGATGCCGATCTGGGTTTGTAGGGTTTGCTGGCTGCTCTGGCCACTATTGAGCAGGGCCATACGCTCGTGAGAAGTCAGATTGACCTTAGGGATGCGTCCCAGCACCGTTCCCTGGGGTGAAACCACCAGCGAGAGGTTGTATACCCCCCAACCTTGAGGGTGCAACTGCCTCGAGGGTTCCCAATCTATCTTGGGACTGAACACGCTCCCAGCCACCACGTAGGCTCTGGCGGCTTTGGCAGCCTGGGTAAAAGTTTGTTGATACACTGGCCAGACCGTTTCGGCCCGCAGGTGATAAAACGCGCTGGGGCTAGGAAGGCCCAGCCGCAGCACTCGCCGCCAGTCCAGTTTGAGGGTCAGCAGGGCCGCTTGCAGGGTAGTCTTGGCCTCTCGCACCTGGGGTGGGGTCTCGAGCCAGAACAGCAAGGGCAGCGCAAAGGCTTCAGGGAAGGCCACCAGCCGGGGCTCGCCCTCGGGTAGTCCTTCTACGCTGCGGGCCAGCAAGTCCTGCACCCTCGAGGCAAAGGCTTCTGAGGTTTGGTAGTGCCGTGGCTCGAGGTGAGCCTGTACGGCCACTAGATGAACCCTCACCCTTTCAGTGTAAGCCCAGTGGATTTGTGAAGAGCGACTGTATCTCTCGAGCCGATTGGCGTAGGCTAGGAAGATATGCGTCGCTGGATGTGGTTGGTTCTCGCAGCCGTGTTTGTGGCCGGAGCAGCAGCGCTTTTCCTGCGTCCAGCAGCCCCCAAGCCGCTATCTTTGCCCAGCCTTACCCTAAAGAGCTTGCAGGGCAACAGCTTCGACCTGGCCTCACTCAAGGGCAAGCCGGTGGTGCTCAACGCCTGGGCCTCGTGGTGTGGGCCTTGCCGCCGCGAGATGCCGATGCTATTGCAAATTGCCAAGGCCAACCCCAACATCACGTTCGCCTTTGTCAACCAGGGCGAAGGCCCCCAGGCGGTGAAGGTCTACGAGCAGGAAACTAAGCTCTCCTTGCCCCTGGTATTGCTCGACAGCGACACCCAACTCGCCACCTTGCTAGGCTTTCCCGGTCTGCCCGCGACCTTTGTTTTTGATAACCAGGGCCGTCTGGTGGCTCGTCACCTGGGCCAACTGGCTCAGGGGCAGCTCGAGCAATACCTCAAAAATCTGTAGCCTCAGGCTCGGCAGTCTTTGCAGCGCCCGTATAACACGATTTCGTGGCCCTGGGGCTGAAACCCCTCGGGAACCATGAACAAGAAGTCTCCGGGGCAACCCTCGAGTTCAAAAACCTTACCGCAGACTGTGCAGTGGAAATGGTGGTGGTGTTTTTTGCCTGCCACCTCGTAGCGTGGCGGATTGCCAGGAAGCTCGACTGCCACAGCGGCCCCCTCGTCCACCAAGCCCTTCAGGGTGCGGTACACCGTAGCGATGCCCAGTCCTGGCACTTTGCCCTGCGCCGCGTCCAACACTTCCTGCGGTGAAAGCGGGCGGTTTTGCTCGCTGAGCACGTCTCGAATGGCTTGACGCTGGCGGGTTGAACGTTCCACTAACCTCTAGAATAGCAAACTCGAGGATTGACAAAAGTGATAATGAGTTATCATTATAAATAGTCATGAAGCGAGCCGTTTTGTGGAGCATATCCTTAGTTTTGAGCACCTCTCTGGCCCAGATGCCCGTAGCCGCGACCACCGGCTTTATTGGCGATATGGTGCGCAATGTCGGGGGTAGCCGCATCACCCTGACCGTAATGGCTCCGCCCAACGTTGACCCCCACAGCTTCGAGCCCAAGCCCTCGGTGCTCATAGGGGTCTCCAAGGCCAGGGTCATTTTTGCCAATGGGCTGGGCCTCGAGCCCTTCCTGGGCCCAATCCGGGCCCAAGCTCCCGCCAATGTGGAAGTGGTGCTGCTGGGAGAAGGGCAAACTGGCCTCATCAAAAACGGCTCTTCCTACGACCCCCACCTCTGGCTCGACCCCACCTATGGCATTCGCTACGCCGAAAGCATCCGTGAGGCCTTGTCTAAGCTCGACCCCGCAGGCCGAGCCATCTATCAAGCCAATGCTGCACGGTATATCGCCGAAATCCAGCAGGCCGATAAACAGGTGCTGGCTTGCTTGCGGACGGTTCCGGTCTCGGCCCGCAAGATAGTTTCCCAGCACGAAGCGCTGTTATATTTCTCGAGGCACTATCAGATTAAGGATGTCGGCTCCATCGCCGATTTCGCCGGTCAGGAGAAAGGCCCCCGGCGTTTTGCCAAGCTAGCCGAACTGATGAAACAGCAGGGCATCAAAACCGTCTTTGCCGAGCCACAGTTTCCTAAGAATGAGGCCAGGGCGCTGGCTGAAGCTACCGGAGCCAGAGTCAGCCTGATTTACTCCGATGCCTTTGCTAGCCCAGTTAACACCTACCTCGAGCTGCTACGGGCCAATGGTCAAGCGGTGTGTGAAGCCTTCAAGTAATATTCCTCATCTAGCAGGATTAGAGTTGGGCCCCTGCGCTGGTTTATAACTATGGGACTGCTCTTGGCGCTGGCCTTGGCCCAGCAAGACCAGGGGGCCAATCCCGCCAATCCGGCCCAACAGGGGCAGTATCTAATTGGAAAGATTGTTTCCATCGGGGATAAGACCGCAACGGTAGCCATCAAGGGGCGCAACCTCGAGGCCTAACTCCCCGCCGCCGACCCAACCCAGGCCCAGGGAGGTCTCAACCGCGATGTTCCCAAATACCATGCGGGACAGACCGTGGTGGTCTATGAAAGCGGTGGTACGGCCTATATTGCCGATCCCTATCGCCTTAACTATTTGTGGGGACTGCTGGCTTTGTTCGCGGTGGTGGTGGGGCTACTGGGGGGGGCAAGGGCCTACGGGGCTTGTTGGGCACCTGACCAGCATGACTGTGCTGGCCCTGTTCGTAGTGCCGGAGATTGCCAGGGGACATAATCCCCTGCTGGTGACGTTCGTGGGAGCTTTTGGAATTTTGGCACTCTTGATTTACTTCGTCCACGGGGTCAATCGCAAGACCAGCTCGGCCCTGCTGGGAACCACGGTAGCGGCGTTAGTAGCGCTGGTCTTAGCAGTAATTGTTGCCAGGGTTATGGGCTTTACCAGGCTTAGCTCGGAAGAGGCTTTCTTGGCCCAATTCGCCCTGGGCAATCTGGATTTGGTCTCGCTATACCTGGCGGGAGTGGTGGTGGGGGCGCTGGGAGCCCTCAACGACGTGACCGTGACCCAGGCCTCGGTGGTGCAGGCCCTGGTGCACGCCAATCCGCGCTATAACCTGCGCGAACTCTACAACCGGGGGATGAACGTGGGCTTCGACCATATCGGCAGCCTGGTCAACACCCTGATTCTGGCCTACGCGGCGGGTTCGCTGCCCCTGCTGCTGCTGGTTCACCTGAGCGATGTGCCCCTGCTGGTGTTGCTCAACCAAGAAGCCTTTGCTGGGGAAGTGGTCTCGATGCTGATTGGCTCGCTGGCCCTGGTGCTGGCAGTTCCCCTGACCACACTGGTTGCGGCCTGGCTGCTGCGGGGCAAAAAACTCGACTACCTACAGCGTCGCTGGCCCGAAGAGGAAGTTGCAGCTCCCCAGCGCTCGGTCAAGGCTTTGCTGGGGGACGAGGAGACTGGGCCGTAGAGCGGTTTTCAGAAAGAATAGGGCCCTCCACTCGGTTAGAAAGACTATACCCAGCTCCTTTTTGCCACCATGAGTAGCGGCAAAAATAGCGGAAACCGCGATAGGAGGAGGCAGACCCCGCTGCATCAGGTGATTACAGCTTGCGGAAATCTGCCACCCGCCGGAGTTTACCGCCCTCACTGCGAGGCGCGGTTCCGGGGGCGATGAGGGTGACGACCACGCTCACCCCGAGGTTTTGTTTGATTTTGTGGGCTACGGTTTGGCTAAGGTCTGAGCGCAAGATGCCCTCGCCGTGCTGGGCGTAATGCACTTCGGAGACCTCGAGCCGCAGTTCCACCTCGTCCATAATCTCCGGTCGGGTCACGACAATCTGGTAGTGCGGTGCGACCTCGGGAATGCCCAGCAGCACCGCCTCAACCTGGGTCGGGTAGACATTCACCCCGCGAATAATCAGCATATCGTCGGAGCGCCCGCGAATCTGGGCCATCCGGGCGTGGGTGCGGCCCGAAGCTCCCGCTGAGCGGGTGATGAAGGTCAGGTCGCCTGTCCAGTAGCGCAGCATCGGCATGGCCTTTTTGGTCAGGGTAGTCAGCACCAGCACGCCGACTTCTCCCTCGGGGAGTGGGTCGCCGGTCTCGGGGTCTACGACTTCGGGGTAGAAGTGGTCTTCCCAGATGTAGCTCAGGCCGTCGCGCTCGTTTACGTCCTCGTTGGAGATGCCTGGCCCCATAATTTCCGAGAGACCGTAGATGTTGGTGGCCTGCACACCCAAGCCCTGCTCGACACTCCTGCGGATGGCTTCGGTCCAGGGCTCCGCGCCCAGCACGGCGTATTTGAGGCTGATTTCTTGGGGCGCGACCCCGCGTTTCCTGAACTCTTCGGCCAGGGTTTGCGCGTAGGACGGCGTACAGGAAATCATCTCGGGGCCCAAGTCTTGAATCAACATCACTTGCCGCTCGGTCTGTCCACCTGAGACTGGAACCACGTTCATACCGAGCTTTTCGGCCCCACCGTGCAGCCCCAGCCCGCCGGTAAACAGGCCGTAGCCGTAGGCGTTGTGCAGCATCATGCCGGGCTTGCCACCTGCGGCTGCCAGCGAACGCGCAACGGTTTCAGCGAAGACCTCGAGGTCTTCCTTGGTATATCCCACCACCGTTGGCTTGCCGGTCGTCCCCGACGAGGCGTGGATGCGGGCCAACTTTTCTCGAGGTACGGCGAAAAGCCCGAAAGGGTAGGTGTCGCGCAGGTCGTTCTTGCGGGTAAAGGGCAGCTTGGGTAAGTCTTCCAGGCTCTGAATATCGCTGGGCTTCAAGCGGTTTTCGTCGAAGCCCTGCCGGTAGAAGGGAACCCTCTCGTAGACGAGTTGAACCTGCTCGCGCAGCCGCTCGTTCTGTAAGGCCTGGAGCTTGGGGCGGGGAAGGGTCTCGAGGTCGGGCTGAAACATCGGCATGACTCACCTCTTACAGCTTGAGCTTCATCCCTTCGTGGGTGGAATAAAAGCCCAAGCGGGTATAAAAGCGCTGGGCATCCTTGCGCGATTTGTCAGTGGTGAGCTGAAGAGTTTTGCAACCTGCCTCCCGCGCTCGCTCGATGGCCCAGTGCATCATGGCCTCGCCCAGTTTTTGCCCACGGAAGCGGCTATCTACCCGTACCGCTTCGACCTGTGCCCTGGTTGCTCCTTGGTTAGAGAGGCCGGGGATAAAGGTTAGTTGCAGCGTGCCGATGATTTGCGAATCGCGCTCCAATACTGCCAGAAACTGCTGAGGGTCGGAGTGAATAGCCTCGAAGGCTTGGTAATAGCTCTCGGGTAACGGGTCACTCAAGATTTCGCGGCCCTGGCCCAGGTAGTCGTCGGCCAACATCCGCACGATGGTGGGGACATCAGCACGGGTCGCGCGGCGGATGAGGCCGTGGTCGTCTGGGAGCGTGTAGGTGTCGTTCATAAAATTCCCGGCTGTAGGGACGCATAGCTATGCGTCCCTACGGGGTCGGCAGATTGGTTTGTAGGAGCGTCAGATCGCATCATGCAGCGGTCATCCCCCCATCCACCGCCAAGACCTGCCCGGTTACGTAATCCGAAGCTGGAGCGCACAGATACAGCGCTGCCGCCGCGAGTTCGCCGGTTTTGCCGATGCGCCCCAAGGGGGTGCGCTCGACCACCATCGCCTCCATGCGGGGCAGCAGTTTCTCGGTCATGCGGGTGGGGAAAAAGCCGGGTGCCAGGGCATTAACCCGGATACCATAGGGCCCCCACTTGACCGCCAAGTCTCTGGTCAGGGCGATCATCCCGCCCTTGGAGGCCGAATAGGCTGCCGCGTCCAGTACCTCAGGCGGGCTCCCGGCCAGCCCGGCAGTGGAGGCGATGTTCAAGATTTTGCCGTAGCCTCGAGCCTTCATCCCTCTAGCGGCAATCCTCGAGGCTAGAAAAGTCCCGGTGATGTTGATGTCCAGCACCTCGCGGATTTTCTCGACGGGGACTTCTAAAGCGTCTTGCCCCCAGGTCACACCTGCAGCGTTGACCAAAATCGAGAGCCCGCCGTGTTCGGCCTCGAGTTTGGCCATAGCGGCCTCGAGCCCCGCCTCATCCTGCACGTTGCCCACCATAGGGATTGCGTCTGGAACGTGTTTCAGAGCCTCCTCAAAAAAGCCTTCCCGCCTCGCCAGCAGTGCCACCTGGGCCCCAGCCTGGCGCAGACCCACGGCGATTTCCAAGCCCAGCCCCCTCGAGCCCCCCGTCACCAGCGCGGTTTTGCCGTCTAAGCGAAACTGCTCGAGGATGTTCATGGCTCAAATCATATCGCAGCTGGTAAGGGCAGTGGTCTAAAGGCTGAGCGACCAAGGTCGAACGCTAAATGCTAAAGGCAAAAACCTGAATTGCGTCTGGGACGATGGAATTGGCATATTGAAAAACCTTGTCCTGGACGTAAGGGCGGGCTTTGGGTTCAGGGTTCGGGACTCATGCGATATACGGTTCCGGTAAACAGGGCCACTAGCTCGTCCCCGCGCCGGATTTCGATGCGGTAGGTGGCGGTTCTACGGCCCCGGTTTTCCTCGCTGGCAATGGCCTCGAGCGTATCCCCCTGGCGTACCGCCTTGAAGTATTCGATGTGGCTCGAGAGGGCCACTGCTGCGACCCCATGCGAGTTGGAGGCCAGGGCAAAAGCCGCATCGGCCAGGCTATAGAGAAACCCCCCGTGAGCGTTTGCGTGGATGTTGAGGTGTTCGGCCCGGACGCGGGTCTGGAGGTGTGCCCGGCCCGCTTCCACACTGCGAACCTCGAGGCCCAATAGCCGCATGAAAGGGTCAGGATGAGGCCAATCGGTGCTCACAAGGTCTCTTCCCTGGCCCGAATCCCCAGATAGCTCTCGATGACCTTGGGGTCGTGCAGCAAGTCCTCACCCCGGCCTTCCATCACCAGTTCCCCGGCCTCGAGCACGTACCCCCGATCCGCCAGCTTGAGGGCTATGCGGGCATTTTGCTCCACCACCAAAAGGGTTACGCCCTGGCGCTTGAGTTGGCCCAGGATGCGGAAAATCTCCTTTACGATTAGCGGGGCTAGGCCCAGGCTGGGCTCGTCGAGCAGCAGCAGCTTGGGTTTCGCCATCAGCGCCCGGCCAATCGCCAGCATCTGCTGTTCGCCACCGGACATGGTTCCGGCCAGTTGCTTGCGCCGCTCTTGGAGCCGGGGAAACAGGGTATAGACGCGCTCGAGGTCGTCCCTCAAGCCCGGCTCGCGCCGCTGAAAGCGGGTGAAGGCCCCCAGCATCAAGTTGTCCTCGACCTCCATCGAGGCGAAGAGTTCGCGCTTCTCCGGCACCAACACCAGGCCCTTGGCGGCTAGGGTTTCAGGGTTGCGCTTGGGTAAGGTCAGACCCTGATAGCTTACCTTGCCGCTGCTGCGCTCGAGGCCCACGATCCCCTTCAGGGTGCTGCTCTTGCCTGCCCCGTTGGGCCCAATCAGGGTGATGGCCTCGCCTTCGGCGACCTGCAACGAGAGGTTTCGCAGGGCCTCCACCGCGCCGTAGCGCACGCTGAGGTTTTTGACTTCTAGCACCGGCATTCGGATCTCCGTGCTGTGGATGGGGGGGCGGGAGGCAAAAACGACCCCCCGGCATTGGCGGTTGCCCTATTAACTTCATCCACAGCGACCTTTGCACCGTGCCCCCCTGCGCCAGTGCCCGCATGGCGGGGGTGCTGCCGCACCTTGACTCCAGTGCCCGCATGGC
>JADMIM010000169.1 GCA_015478585.1 Thermaceae bacterium
CTACTGCGCCGTCGAGAACACGCATGGAGCGCTCGACTTCGATGGTGAAGTCTACGTGACCAGGGGTGTCAATGATGTTGATACGGTGCTCTACCTCGTTGCGAGCCCAGTTGGCAGTGGTCACAGCGGCGGTGATAGTGATGCCGCGCTCGCGCTCCTGCTCCATCCAGTCCATGGTGGCAGCACCATCATGAACTTCACCGATCTTGTGTACCCGCCCGGTGTAGTAGAGGATGCGCTCGGTCGTGGTGGTCTTGCCCGCATCTATGTGCGCGGCAATCCCGATGTTGCGGAAAAGTTTGAGATCTAGACCCGTCTTGACTGACATACCTACCACCGATAGTGAGCGTAGGCTCGGTTGGCTTCGGCCATGCGCTCAGCGTCTTCGCGTTTCTTTACAGCTCCACCTTTGCCTTCGGCGGCCTCGAGCAACTCCGCAGCGATGCGGGCCTCGGCCGTGCGTTCACCACGTCCGTCGGCGGCGGTGGCAAGCCAGCGCAGGGCCAGAGTCTGCTGGCGGCGCGGCGTAACTTCGATAGGCACCTGATAGTTGGCCCCACCCACCCGGCGGCTGCGTACTTCCACACGGGGGCGCACGTTGTCCATCGCAGCCTTGAATACCTTCAGGGGCTCCTGGCCGCTCTTGTCCTGGATGATCTTGCAGGCATCGTAAAAGAGCCTCGAGGCCAGGTTTTTCTTGCCCTCGCGCATGATGCGGTTGATGAATGCCGAAATAACCACGTCACCGTAGACCAAATCGGGCTCGAGTTGACGGACTTCAGCTTGTCTTCTTCTCGACATAGCTCACCTACTTTTTCTTGGCGGCAGCGCCCTTGGCATCGGCTTTGGGTTTCTTCGCACCGTACTTGCTGCGGCTCTTCTTGCGGTCTTTGACCCCTTGGGTGTCGTAGTTGCCACGTACGATGTGGTAACGCACCCCCGGCAGGTCTTTCACACGGCCCCCACGGATAAGCACCACGCTATGCTCTTGCAGGTTGTGACCTTCACCCGGAATATAGGCCGTCACTTCCTGCCCGCCGCCGGTCAGGCGAACCTTAGCAATCTTGCGCAAAGCCGAGTTGGGCTTCTTGGGGGTTACGGTGCGCACTACAGTGCAAACCCCACGTCGGAAGGGGCTGCCTTTGAGGGCCGGAACCCGACTTTTTTTAGCGGCGGGGCTGCGGCCCTTACGGAGGAGTTGGTTGATGGTCGGCAGTGTAATCACATCCTTTCTAAAACTTAGTTCTCTCAAAGACGAACCCCGCACAAAGCTGGGGCATTCTGCTTACGCAGGCTGCGCTCGGTGCGGGGTTCCCGGCGAGAGGCGAAGGGGCCATGGGCAGGCTCCCGATTCGCCCCTAGATTCTCAAGAATCGCTGTTTGCGAAGGGTTTTCCGCCCGGCGCAACCGATGTGACCTCAGTGCCAGGGGCTGGCCTGAGGCAACGCAACCCTAGAAGTATACAGGGGCTTTGCGGCTGGGTCAAGAGGGGGGAAACGGGGTCTGGGAAGGGTCTAAAGATAGATATTCACTCTGTTCACAATTTGACCGAAATGGTGTGAGGGCACCCTTGGTATTGAGCCACAAGTGATTTAGTGGACGATACGGGTCAGGCGCAAAGCTTTACGCCCCTACAAAGAATCCACCTGGGCGTAGACCGGGATGAGGTTTTATGGTCTTTCTCTAATTTCGCTGCTGGTCGCGCTTTTTGGCCTCGTCAAAATGCTGTCGGGGACGCAAAGCGATTTTGGGCTCGAGCCTCCTCAGGCCAAAGCCAACTACCCTTTGAGCATCCAGCGCACGTCCTGCACCACTTTGTTGGTCTGAGCGGGCTTGCCGTTGCTATAGACCAGGCGCAAATTACCTTTGGAGTCCACCGCGAACACCGTTGCGCTGTGGTCTACGGTGTATTCCCTGGCCGACTTGATGTTGGATTTCTGGTAGAACACCCCGTAGTTCTTGGCGACCCCGGCAATCTGGTCGGGGGTTCCAGTCAGGCCCAAAAAGTGGGGGTTGAAGAAAGAGACATATTTGCCCAACACCTCTTTGGTATCACGCTCGGGGTCTACGGTAATAAATATCACCTGAACTCTGGCCTGTTCCTGGGGCGTGAGCGCTTTGTAGACCTTGCCCAGCTCGAGCATGGTGGTCGGACACACGTCAGGGCAGTTGACGTAGCCAAAAAATATCAGGCTGACCTGGCCTTGATAATCTGAGAGTCTGTGAGATTTACCGTCCGGGCCAGTGAGGGCAAAATTGTAGGCGGTGCGGGTGGTGAGCAGCCGAGTACCAAAGGATTGGTATTGGGTGCGCTGGGCCAACAGCATCAAACCCAAGGCCAAGGGGAGGCCAACCAACAGAACTACTGTGAAGATACGTCGAACCATTGAGGGCTGCTCCTATCGAGTTCGTACTACCGCGCTCACCTCGAGGCGGCTTCCATCAGCAAGTTTCAGGGTCAAGGGGATGTGCTGCCCTTCGGCTAGCGGCTGTCGCAACCCCACCAAGCACAAATACAGACCGCCGGGTTTCAGCTCGAGTCTGCCCCCAGAGGGCACCTCCAAGGCTTTTAGCTGATGCTTTCCCAGAACAGTCGTGGCTACCAGGCTCTTAGGGTTGGGGCTGCGTACTTGGGGGCCTTCCCATATCTGCACCTGGGCCGCGGCTGGGCTTTCCACACCCATAATCCGCAAAACCTCAGCCGTGGGGTTGAGCAGCCTAAGGTAGACATAAGCCGTCTGAGCGGATACCGGATTTACCCAGGCCTCCTGGGCCTGAAAACCCTGCCCTAAGGCCAGACCTGCCAGCAACACCAACCCCACTTGGCTCAGCCTAATGGTGGGCCTCGAGCCAAATGTCCCTGACAGCTTTATACCAAACCGAACCATGACTCCCTCACACTCAAGCTCATTATGACGCGGCAAGATAGGGAGGACATGAACACGGTTTCATCCTTCCGTGACCCCAGGGTGAGCTGGGCAGCGGCCCTGCTGATAGCACCCTTTTTTCTACAGATGTTGGGTTTCGGTCAGACTTTTTTGGGCGGTGGCCTGTGCGGGGCACTGCTGGGTCAGCGGGATATCCCCCTGAGCTTGCAGGGAGCAGGCTTCTGGTACGCCCTGTTGTTCATGCTGCTGCTGGGAATTCAACTGATGTATGGCGGCTTTTTGTTGCTGGGACGACTCTTGGAAATGCCCAAAAGCAGCGAACATCCCATATATATCGTTGGAATCTGGCTAATTGGATTGATCTTCGTGCTGTTTCTGCTTACACGCACTACTGGCCTCCCCTACCCTAGCGAGCAAGGGCTGGCTCTAGGAGATGTGGCCAAAGCCGACCCTCTGAGCCTGATTTTGATGGGATTGACCCTAGCCGGGGGCTTAATACTGTGGGGGCTCTCGAGGCCAACCCACTCGAGCCAAGGGCAGGCTTAGCCATGCAGCGCCTGTTAGAGGTGATGCGCCGCTTGCGTGCTCCGGACGGCTGCCCCTGGGACAAGGAACAAACCCACCTGAGCCTGCGCCCGTATATGCTCGAAGAGGCCGCCGAGGCCGTAGATGCCATGACCGCAGGCAAACCCGATGATTTAGCCGAAGAACTGGGGGATGTGCTGCTGCAAGTGGCCTTT
>JADMIM010000170.1 GCA_015478585.1 Thermaceae bacterium
TTTTTGGCCCTGGATTCAGCAGGCTTTATGGGTCACTTCATCGTAGAAGTGGTATAAGTATCTCCACAATGGATTTGTGCTTTAGGGGGTTCCCGGAATCTGACGCTCGCACCTTCAGGAACGGGCCTTTACAAAGTCGTTGAACTGCGGATATAGCGCTAGTCAGATTTGGGGGTACTTAGCACCTACTCCATCAGTAGGTATTGATGGCGGTAGAAGCGGCCCAGGGTAAGGATGCGCCCCTGCTTCCTTCGGATAGAGTTGCCCTAGAGACTCTTACACCCTTCACTTTCCAAGCCATTCCATTCTGGTGCCGGGGAGGGGACTCGAACCCCCACGACCTTTAGGGTCAACGGATTTTAAGTCCGTAGCGTCTACCATTCCGCCACCCCGGCGCTGTGGCCCCAACTAGGGTTGATGAGGCAAAGGCCAGTATTACCAGCCCAGGCATTTTTTGCAAGATGCCAGGCCTCGAGCGGTTTTCTGTAGCTTTGCTGGGCCACGGCATCCCTGGGGTTGTTGCCGAAAGCGCGGCTATTCTTTAGCTGGTGGCGTTTGATAATCGCTGGCGAGCCGCACCGTGATATCGGAATACAGCACCGATTCGCCAGAGATACGCCAGGGCAGGTTGATGGCCTCCGCAGCCACTCGAGCCAAACCCGCCTTGCCGTTGGAGATAACCTCACTTTGAGGTGGTGCGCTCTCGGCCTCACGTAACAAAACTCGCATTCCCAAGTCTTGTAGTTTCTTACGCATGGCAATGGCGGCTTGTTCTTGAGGAATGGCGTAAACCACCACTGCCATTTTGCCCTGCAAGTCTTGGCGAGTGGTTTGGGTAATGGGTGCAGCGTCAGCAAAATAACGAGCGACCAAGTTCCGCAGTTCGGCATGATCTACTTCCCAACCCTGCCCAAATTCTCCCGGTGTGAGCAACGAAACCAGTTGGGGCTGACTAGCTGCAAAGCCCAGCAGCGAGGAAATCTGGTCTCGAGTTAGATCGGTGCGAATATTCTGCTCCACAGCAGAGATGGCCTGGGGCAGGTGTACTAACCCGGCTGGAGTCAAAACCTGGCTTTTGAGGGCTTGAAAAAAGGTTTGCTGACGCTGTATACGCCCGATATCTCCCAGCGCATCGTGGCGAAACCGCAGGTATTGCTCAGCCTGGTTGCCGTTAAGCACTTGACAACCTGGTTGTAGATTGATGTCCAGTTTGGCAGCTGTATCGGTATATTGCATGGGTTTCTCTACGCATACCTTGACCCCACCCAATGCATCTACCCCGGCCCGAATAGCCTCCACGCTGAGGGCCACGTAAGCATCTATGGGCACACCGGTCAGGTTGGTAAAAACCGTCTTGGCAAGGGTGGGGCCGCCAAAGGTGTTGGCGTGATTGATGATATAAGTGCCATAGCCGGGTATGGGCACGTAGGTATCGCGCGGCACTGAAAGCACCACGATACGCTTAGCCAAGGGATCGAAGCGCACCAGTAAATTTACGTCGGATAGCCCTTTGAGTTCCTCGCGGGCACGTTGGTGATAATACTTGTACTCAGGGGCCACACCCAGCACCAGCACATTAAGCGGCTTGTTCAGGCTGCGTGGCAGGGAGCCATATCTGAGCAGCGGCTGAATCAAAGGATAGGCCCACCAAACCACAACAGCCAGCAGCAAAATCACTAGTAGAGGAACAAAACGTCGCACCCAGTCAGTCTATAGTATCGGGCCATGAGCTTTCACTGAGAGCGGTTCCCACGAATACCCTGAGCAACAAAGACTGTTGTTCGGGGTACATTACGGCGCATCGCCTGTGCCGTAATGGTGGGAAACGCGATGAGAGCAAGCTTTCCAAAACCAACGAACTATGCCCCAAAGTACACAGTTTCGATTAGCGCTCTGTGACCAGCGAAGTGGGCGCAGCAATTCATCGCACAAGGAGAGCGCTTCGTTGAAAACCTTCCTGAGTGGCTCATGCTTCAGCTTGTCAAACGGGGAATCAGCGTCTAGGATAGGGTATATGAAAAGCTTTTGGCTCCAAGACCTGCGAATGATGCGAATGTCCCGACGGTAGCAGAATCTTGGGCTATCGGCGGGGTGCATGGGCATCCCGTTTTTTATTTGTTGGTAGGAACTAATACAATACACCAGCAGGCCGAAGCGGCCCCAAACCCCCTAAGTTTGAGAGGAGTGCCCAGTGAGCAAAATCTTCTACGAAACCGCTGCGATTGACTACGCCAACGCGGCCCCCCATATCGGCCATGTCTACGAGAAAATCATCGCCGACTTCCTGGCCCGTTTTCACCGTCTGGATGGCTACGATACCAACTTTGTCACCGGAACCGACGAGCACGGCGAGAAAATCTCCAAAGCTGCCAAGAATGCTGGCCAAGATCCGCAGAAGTTTGTGGACTACGTGTCCGAGCAGCTTTTCCAGCCTATCTATCAGCGCTTGCAAATCAGCTATGACGACTATATCCGCACTACCTCCGAGCGACACCGCAAGTACGTGCAGGAAATCCTCAAGCGGGTTTATGAGGCGGGCGACATCTACTATGCTGAGTACGAAGGATTGTACTCCGTCGGCTCAGAGCGCTTCGTGACCGAGAAGGAGTTGGTGAACGGTGTGCTGCCGGGCGATTCGGAGCCGCCAATTTCGCGTAAAGAGGCCAACTACTTCTTCCGCATGGAAAAGTACCGGCCCTGGCTGGTGGAATACCTCAAGGAAAACCCCGACCTGATTCAGCCGCAAGCCTATCGCAACGAGGTGCTCGAGATGCTCCGCGAGTCCATCGGCGACCTCTCCATCTCGAGACCCAAAGACCGCGTGCCCTGGGGCATCCCGATTCCCTGGGACGACCAGCACGTCACCTATGTGTGGTTCGACGCGCTGCTGGCCTATGCCTCCTCGCCTGCGAGCCGGGGCCTGTTTGACAAATACTGGCCCCACGCCTGGCACATTATCGGCAAGGATATCTTGAAGCCCCACGCGGTATTCTGGCCGACCATGCTCAAATCGGCGAACCTTCCCATCTACAAGCGGCTGGTCGTCCACGGGCACATCTTGGCACTGGACGGACGCAAGATGGGGAAGAGCCTGGGCAACGCCATTGACCCGGTAGCGCTTTTAGATAAGTTCGGCCTGGACGCGGTGCATTATGCCCTTTTGCGGGACACCTCGCTGGGCTCGGACAGCCCTTTTGGCGAGGAAATCGTGGTGCAGCGCCTGAACGCCGACCTTGCCAACGACCTCGGCAACCTGCTCTCGAGGGTGCGCACCATGCTGCTGAAATACTGTGGCGGGATGCTGCCCGCGCCGTCCTCGCCCGGCTCCGAGATTGCCAAGAACGGCGTGGCACTGGCCGGGAAAGTCCGCGAATATGTGGATGAGCTGAAGATTCACCTGGCCCTCGAGGAAGTCTTGCAGTACGTGCGCAGCCTGAACAAGTTCGTCAACGACGCGAAGCCTTGGGAACTGGCTCGAGACGAATCGCGGAAGAAGGAACTCGAGGACACGCTTTATACCAGTGTCGAGGGCTTGCGGATTGCCAGTGTGCTGCTCGAGGCGGCCCTCCCCACCAAATC
>JADMIM010000029.1 GCA_015478585.1 Thermaceae bacterium
ACCGAGGTGTCACTGCGGGAGAAGCGCTCGGAGTCTACTATGTTGATGCCCGCGTCTTTGGCGGTAGCCTCGAAAGCCTTGGCCCAGCCCTCGCCGTAGGCATCGTTGAAGCCGATATAAGCCGCGCTCTTGACCCCCGAAGCCTTCATGTCCTGCACGATGGGCTGGCTCATCTGCTCTTCGGTTTGGGGGGTCTTGAAAATCCACTTGCGCTTGTCGTCCATCGGGGCCACAATCTCGCGGTTGGCGGCCAGAGAGATGTTGGGCACACCGGCCTCGGCCAGGGGGTCAATCATGGCCAGGGTGGAGGGGGTGATGGTGGTGCCGATGATAGCCAGCACCTGATCTTCTTGAATCAATTTTTTGGTAGCCCGCACGGCCTGGGTGGTGTCTGAGGCATCGTCTATGATGATGAACTGCACCGGCCTGCCCGCCACGCCGCCGCGCTTGTTGACCTGATCTTCCAACAGCAGCAAGGTGTTGCGCTCGGGAATACCCAAGCTGGCACCAGGGCCGGTGGCCGAAACCACCACCCCGATTTTGAGGGGGGCTTGCTGGGCCAGACCCAGCCCCAGTCCGAGTGCCAAAAGTCCGACTGCAATTCGCTTCATGTGTGTTCCTCCATCTCCGTCTTACCCCCTGGCGGGGGAAATAGGCTCAGTTGGTCGAACGATTCCAGCCCGGCAGCCACCATTCGCTGCAGCAGCGGGTGAGGCCGGTAGCGGTCTTCGCCGAGTTCTTGGTGCAAGCCCTCGAGCGCCCGCAGCACCGGCTTGAGCCAGATAATCTCGGCCCACTCGAGGGGCCCACGCGGATACCCGGTTCCCAAGCGCATGGCCTTATCCAAATTGGCGGGATTAGAGACTTCCTCTGCGACGGCAGAAACGGCCTCATTGATTAATAGGGCCAGGACGCGAAAGCCCACACCGCCAGGTTGGTCGGGAAGCTCGAGGGTGAGGTTTCCATGGGCTTGAAAGTATGCTCTAGCCAGCTCTGTAGCCCGGTTCGGCCCTGAGAGCGGCGCGTACAGCTCCACCACGGATTTCTCCGAGATGGGTGGAACCAGGCTGAACCCGGCAATTTCGCGGCCTCCGAACTCGGCCAGAGCACTGCTCGCGGAGTGGCCCCAGACCAGCGAAACCACCGGCAGGTTTTCAAAAAAGTCGTGTTTGCGCTCGAGGCCGTCAGGTGCGAGCCTACTGGAGTCTTGGCCACTTGTTTTGCTACCAAGCTGCCTCGTCTTGCGCTCGAGCTTTACCCGGCAGTCCAGCACGAAAGCGGCTTCGGCGGCCTTGTCGGTGTGACCAAATTTCGCGCGGAGTTCCTTGGCAATGGCGTTGGGCCCGATGATGAAGGGTAGCGGCAGATTAGCCGATTTTGGCGGCAAAGCGGGCATTGCGGGCGGGCCAGGTGGATAGCGGTACCATCCCTGCTTGGTTTTTCGGCCTAACATCCCCGCCGCGACGCGCTGATATTGCAGCGGATGCGGGCGATAGCGCGGCTCGCCGTAGAAGCCCTGGTACACCGACTGCGAGGCGGCGAAGTTCACGTCCAGGCCAATCAAATCCATCAGCTCGAAGGGCCCCATGGGGAAGCCCAGGCCCTTCAAAATCCAGTCAAGGTGCTCTTTAGAAACACCCTCGCCGTGCAGCCGCAGCGACTCGCCGTAGAAAGGCCGGGCCACCCGGTTGACCAAAAAACCCGGCGAATCCCCGACCTGTACGGCTTCCTTGCTCCAAGCCTGCATCATCCTTAGCGCTCGCTCCACGATTTTGGATGCAGTTTGGAGCGCAGGAATCACCTCCACCAGCTTCATGCGCTGGGCGGGGTTGAAGAAGTGCAGCCCGATAACCCGTCCAGGATTTTTGACTTTGGAGGCAATCGCCGAAACCGAAATCGTCGAAGTATTGGTGGCTAAAACGTTGGATTCGTTGAGTTCTGCCAGCTTGCCCAGAAGCTCTTGCTTCAGCTCGAGCACCTCCGGCACGGCCTCAATCACCCAATCGGCCTCAGCGCATTCCATCAAAGCACTAACGGTCTGAATCTGGCTTAGAATTTCGTCTGCCGAACTCTGGAGTTTTCCCCGCTCCTGGGCCTTCTGCAAGTCGGTACGGATTTCCGCTAGGGCAGGCTCGAGCACCCCTGGTTGGGAGTCATAGAGCAACACCCCATAACCGGCCTGAGCCGCCACCTGCGCGATGCCCCGGCCCATCGTTCCCGCTCCCAGCACGGCTATGCGTTCGCTCAAGATTCCTCCACTGCTAACAAACGTTTGCTTTGTGTAGGCAGATTACCGACCTGTCCGAGCCTCGTCAATAGTCCAGGCTAAATCACGTGCTGCGGCAGCCCCTTCAGCTCGGATTCGGTCTGGGCCACCCAGCCACCCGCAAAAGCCTCGAGCAGGCTGGCCTCCTCGAACCAACTCCGGGGTGTTTTGGCTCCCCACAAAGTTTGTCTGCGCGGGTCGTTCAAATGCCAGCGAATCGGTTCGAAGTCAGGGTCTACGGTGATGTAATCCGAAGTATAGAGTTCGATGCGGTGTCCGTCGGGGTCGCGCAGGTAGACGAAGAAGGCGTTGGAAACCCCGTGTCTGCCCGGCCCGCGCTCGATTTTCTCCGACTCCAGCGCCCCCGCCAAGATGTCGCAGGCCCGGATGATGCTCATGGCATCGGGCATCCAGTAGGCGAAGTGGTGGAGTCTGGGCCCAGTTCCGTTGGTCAAAGCCAGGTCGTGAACCCCGCCCCGGCGCTGAATCCAGGCCGCCCAGATGCGGCCCGCGTCGTCCTCGGTGTATTCCGAGAGGCGGAAGCCCAACTCGTCCATATACCAGCGGGTCATGGCCTCGACCTGAGGGGTCATCACGTTGATATGGTCTATCCGCTGCAACCCCGCCCCCCGGTGCCGGTGATATTTTTGCAGCAGCCAGGAGTATTTCTGGCTCTCAGCATAAAAAGCTACCGGGGTGTCGAAAGGGTCTTGAAGGCGCAGCAGTTTGGGACGGTCTACCTCGGTTTCCCAGCGGTAGGGCAGACCTTGGGTTTCAGCGAACGCGACCAGCGCTTCCAAATCGGCATCGGTAGCCACCCGGTAGGCCAGATGTTTGATTCCAGGCTCAGGGGCCAGCTCGAGCTTGAGTGTCCACTCCCTATCCTCCACCCCCCGCAGATATAGCGCCCTCGCACTCTCGTGCAGCACGTTCAGGCCGAGCAAGTTCACATAGAAGTGTTTGCAGCGCTCGAGATCGGTCACATAAAAAACCCCGTGTCCGATGCGGATGATGTTGGCGGCTGCTCCCCCCCAATCCCCCCGAGCACCGGCATCGCCGGGCCGCTGGCGCGGCTTCGCTGACCCCTTTCTCCCCTCGGTGGGAGAAAGGGGTGGCTGATAGTTTTTCATACGACCCTCCTGTACGAGCGTTGCCAATAGCCGAGCGGGGTTCCTGGTTCACCTAGCCGAATATCCTCGACTAAGCCCACCACGATGCGGTGGTCGCCACCGGGATAGAGTTGCCACCTCGAGCAGAACAACGTGGCGAGCGAGCCTTCGATGGAGAGGTCGGGCTGGAGCGGCTCGAGGTCGGGCACGGGCTTCCCAGCGAAGTGGGTCGAAACCAAATCCTGCCCTTCAGCCAGAATGTTCACCGTGAAGCGGTGGGTGTGCTCGAGAATCCCCATTATGTGGGCGTTTTCGTCCACACACACCAGAACCAGGGGAGGCTCGAGGCTCACGCTGGAAAAGCTGCTGGCGGTCATGCCCCGTCGCTCACCGTCCCACTCGGCAGCAATGACCGTTACCCCACTGGCCCAGCGCGAGAGGGCGATTTTGAAGCGGTCGGTAAGGTTGGGTTGAGTCGTTTCCATCGGTTTTCCTGTAGGGGCGGGTCTTGGGCCCGCCCTGACCCCTCGGTCGCCCCCACATTAGTCTCCCGCCACCACCTCGGCCTTAGGCTGCTCACTCCAGCCCAGGAACTCTCTTATGCGCCGTTTGAAAGGCTCTTTGTCGTAGGCCGAGAACAGCGTCTGGTACATCCGCACCGGGTCACCGAAGAAGAAGCGCTCGTACAGCGTTTGTCGTGCCCCGAAGCCACTCGTCGTCATGTCCCAGGCCAGGCGGAAGAGCTGGACGCGCTCACGCGCGGGGAGGGTAGCCGACTGGAGGTATTTCTCGAGGTACGGCCCCACCGGGCTCTCGAAGTCGGCCTCGCTGGGCAAGGTAATCATGCCCGAAGCCCCGACCTGATGCACGATTTCCGCGATGCGCGGGTATAGCCGGGGGAACAGGTTGCGTGCTCCGTCAATAGCACCCCGGTCAGGGCACATCACCCCGTACTTGTTGGGCTTGGCATCTATCTCGGCCCTGACCCAGAAACCCTTCATGGCCTCGAGGTACACGATGACCTCGGCAATCTTCTCCTGCACGTGCGGGAAGGTGTCCGCTCCGATGGTTTCGCCAATCAGCGATACTAGCCCAACGAAGGCTTCGGTCTTGGCATTCTTGAGCACTACCACCTGGTGGGCCATGTGCATCAGGGCTCCGGTCTGGGCGTAGGCCTGGTTGCACTTCTCGAGGTCGCCCAGGATAAAAATCCGCTCCCAGGGCACGAAAACCTCGTCGAAGACGGTCAGGCAGTCCATCTCCTCGAGCCTGCTGCCCAGGGGATAGTCGTACTCCGAATCGCCGATGCTCATGCTCTCGCGGCTGATAAAGTGCAGCCCCGGTGTGTTGGTGGGAATCGCAAAGGCCACCGCGTATTTATCGGCCCCTGGCCCTTCCTTGAGCAGTGTGCTGGGGAAAACCAACAGCTCGTCGGCGGTGGGCAAGGTCGAAAGCATCCGCGCCCCGCGCACCACGATGCCGTCCTCGGTCTGCCGCACCACGCCCACCGGGATGTAGGGGTCGGGTTGCTCCGAGGCACTCTTGGCCCGGTTAACCTGTGGGTTGGTCAGGCAGTGGGTGGTCGAGAGGTCGTTTTCGCGCACGTACTTTACATAGTTGCACACGTTGTCGGCGAACTCCCCGAAGAACTCAGCGCTGCTCTCGTAGGCCATCAGCACCGCGTTGAGATAGTCCGGGCAGCGGCCCATCATCCCCAGGTTGGCATCGGCCCACAGCTTGTAGGCTGCGCTGCGCCGGGCCAAGTCCTCCTTGGTGCGGGCCGGGAGCAGGCTCATGGCGTAGCGCTTGCCGTTTTCCTCGTAGGTCAGGATGTCCCGATACTTGGGGTCATGCTGCATGTCGTAGAGCCGGGCTAGGGTGTGGGTGATGCCCTTGAAAACGGGGTGGCTGGTGGGGTCTTCGACCTTCTCGCCCTTGTACCAGAGGTTGGGCGGGTTTTGCTGTAGGGCCTCGAGGTACTGCTTACCGGTGCGTGCCATTTTGCCTCCTAAGCATTATTTTTCAAGCGCCACAAAAGTTTTTTGCTGATAGGTTGAATCTGCTGAACCCAGTGGAACCGGCGACTAAACTTGTGGTGTGAGTTTGACGGAAATCTCCCGCAGGTTGCGCCGGAACCAACCCCCGCTTTGGGTTCAAGTTCCGCCGCCAGGAACCCATATCCAACTACATCCCCGATTTCGTCTGTTATGACCGCCGGATGATTATAGAGTTGGACGGAAGCCAGCATTTGAACAGCTCCCAGGACGCGGCTCGAGACGAGTTCTTCACCGCCCAAGGTTGGCGAGTTTTGCGCTTCTGGAACTCGGAGGTGCGAGGAAATCTCGAGGGCGTTTTGGCGACGGTTTATGATGTCTGCCACTCCGAACCCACCAAGCCAACGGGCTAAACCGCCCAATCCCTCTCCCCTGGTGGGAGAGGTTAGGTGAGGGGAAAACCATAGTGAGGGCATATTCTGCTGTGTAAAGAAGGTTTTCCCATTGAGCAATGAGGCTCTGACACCCTCGCCCCAGCCCTCTCCCTGGAGGGGAGAGGGGGTTAAAAACTCGAGCTTCTTCTTCATCGGTCACTTCCCGAACTTTGGAATGGGGTGCTCGGTGAGCGGCAGGGCGATGTTTTTGAGTTCGGTGTAGAACTCGAGGCTGTACTCCCCGCCTTCGCGGTGCGTCCCGCTAAACTTCACCCCGCCGAAGGGGGTGGGCAGGTGCCGGACATTGTGCGAGTTGATCCAGGTCATCCCCGCCTCGAGCCCGAGCGCCATTCGGTGCGCCCGCGTCACGTCCCGCGTCCAGACGTAGGCCGCCAGCCCGTACTTCACATCGTTGGCCTTTTGCAGTGCGTCGGCCTCGTCTTTGAAGGGAATCACGGTCAGGATGGGGCCGAAGATTTCCTCCTGAGCGATACGCATCGAGTTCTCGCCCACGAACAGGCCAGGGGAGATGTAGTTCCCTTCGCTTCCTACACGCTCCCCGCCGGTCACGAGCCTCGCACCTTCCTCCTGCCCGATGCGCACGTAGCCCAGGACGCGCTCCAAGTGCTCGGGGTGGATCAGCGGCCCCACCTCGGTCTCGAGGTCGAGCGGGTGGCCCACTTTTACCCGTTTGGCCCGTTCCACCACGCGGCTCACGAACTCCTCGAGGATGCTCTCGTGAACCAAAGCCCTCGAGTTGGCCGTGCAGCGCTCGCCGTTGAAGCTGTAAATCTGGAAGATGGTGGCATCGGTGGCCCGGTTCAGGTCGGCATCCTCGAAGATAATCACGGGGGATTTGCCGCCCAGCTCGAGGCTCAGTCTCTTTAGTTGATCCGCCGCGTTCTTGGTGATGATGCTTCCTGTCGTCGTCTCGCCGGTGAACGAGATCAGCGGAACGTCCGGGTGACGCACCAACGCATCCCCGGCTTCCTCGCCGAAGCCCTGCACCACGTTGAACACGCCGGGTGGCAGGTCGGCCTCCTGAATAATTTCAGCCAGCTTCCAGGCGGTGAGCGGCGACCACTCGGCAGGCTTGAGCACCACCGTGTTGCCCGTTGCCAGCGCAGGCGCGATGCGCCAGGTGCTGAGCATCATGGGGGCGTTCCAGGGGGTGATGATGCCGCAAACCCCCACCGGCACGCGCAGGGTATAGTTCACCCACTCCGCGTCCACCGGGTAGGTGCGCCCATCCATGGCCCGCTCAGCCCAGTCGGCGTAGAAGCTGAAGTTCTCGGCGGCCCTGGCCACCTGCGCCCGCACGATTTTGAGCGGCTGCCCCGCGTCTAGGCACTCCATCACCGCCAGCTCGTCGCCATGTTTCTCGAGCACCTCCGCAATCTTCAGCAGATATTTCTTGCGGGCCTTGGCGTTCAACTTCCACTTGCCGAAGGTGGCTCTGGCGGCTTTAGCCGCCTTGTCCACGTCCTCGGCGTGGCCCCGGTAGGCGTGAGCCAGGATTTGGTTGGTGGAGGGCTCTAAGCTCTCGAAGGTCTCGCCCCGAATGCCGGGCACGAACTGGTTGTTGATGAAATGGGTGATGGTGCTCGAGCTGATTTTCTGCCGCACCTGAGCGATAAACTCGGGGCTGATGCCTGCGGTTTTCTCGGCGACTTTCATGCGCTCGTCTCCTTGTACAATGGGGGTATGGTCGCAGTAAAACAAAAGGTTTTGGTGCAAAAAGGTGGGCGTATCGAGCTGAACGCCCCCGAGCTGCCCGAGGGTTCCACCGCCGAGGTGATCGTGCTGCTCGAGACGAACGAGGTTTTGCCGATGCTCGAGAGCCTGCTGGGTAAAGCTAGGGGCAACTTCCCCTCGCCCCAGGAAGCCGACGAGTTCACCCTTCGGGAGCGCGACGCTTGGGAATCCTGAGCCGGATTGCGGGGCGCAAAACCTACCTCGACACCAACGTTTTTATCTATGCCCTCGAGGGCTTTCCCGGAACCGAGACTGTGCTCGAAGAGCTGTTCAAGGCCATTGACGGGGGGAGCATCCAAACCGTCACCAGCGAGCTGTCCTTGACCGAGGCGCTGATAAAACCTATCCAAAACGGGAACGTTCAGCACCAAGCCATCTACGAGGCTGCGATTCGCAGCCGGAAGGGTCTCGAGGTGGTTCCGGTCTCCCGGAGCGTTCTGCTCGAAGCTGCCCAGTTGCGCGGAACAACCAATCTCAAACTGCCCGACGCGATTCACGCTGCCACTGCGACTTTGAGCGGCTGCGCGGTTTTTCTTTCTAATGATGACCAAATCAAGCACCCGAGCCTCGAGCTGATACTGCTGCGCGAGTTCATAACCCCTTGACTCGGGGCTGATGCCTGTGGTTTTCTCGGCGAGTTTCATACCTTCACCCTTCTGTCACCGCGCGAACCAAGCCTTGGACTCCGGCATTCTTGGGGATTTCGCCGTCGGTTCGGTAAATCAGACCGTTGCGGGCGAAGTAGGTGAAATATTCGGGGTTGAGCTCGACCTTTTTTCCGGTGGGTTCGACCACTGGAATTCCCCGCAAAATGCCTCGGTAGTCAATCACTCCGGTATGGGTGCCGGTCAGGTTGACTTGAAACTTCACACGATCGGGAGTTTCTTCGAGGTAGGTTTTGTTGAACTTGAAATCCGGCAGCGCTCGTTTACGGGCTTGGTGCATCCGCATCGAATCCTTTTTGCCAATTCTAACGAACAGGCTTACTGGGAAGGGAATAAGGCCGGTGAGTTTGTAGTCATCGGCGATTTGGGCCAGAGCCTCGTCCCACTCGCCAGCTTCCGCGTAGCGCAAGTGTTGCTGAACCACTTCTTTAGCAGTCATAGCCAAGCCTCCCGAAGCATTTGTGCGGCAAATGCCTCTAGTCTTGCCGTCTCACACCAAGCTAGCGCAACCTTCTCGCCCTCACCCCACAGAATCGCGTACTGCCCGTACTTGCGACCTAGCTCCAAAGCCTGCTCGAGCCCCACGTCGAACACCGCGAACCCTTCCTCAACCCAAGTTCCGTCTGGCGATTCTCCGGTGCTGGGGGTGTGCTCGAGCCCCAGTGTCTTCAGGTCGCGCCCCAGTTCCGCGTGCCGCTGCGCGTTCTCTTTGCTCGAGAGCCGCTCACTGCGCGGGTTGTGTGCGGTGATGATGGCGAACTTGCGACCCTCGAAGAGCGTGATCCCGGTGGGCTTCTCGCTCAGGGTGAAGGCCATACCCGCCGCCTTGTAGATAGCGGATTGATAGGCTTCGGAGAAGGCTCGAGGACTCATGAGGCAACTTGATAGATGGCGGGACGGTATTTGGGCTTGGGGATGGGCTTGCCCTTGGCTTTTGCGGTCTCGAGCCACGCAGCTTTGGCTTTTTCCAGCTCGGCCAGAGCCTCGCTGGGCGTGTCGCCGAAGGCCGAGCAGAACTCGAGGTCGGGGATATCGGCGATGTAGCCGCCGTCCTCTTCGCTGTAAAAAATGTTGATGTGATAGTCCTTCATGTGTCCTCCAGGGTCAGGCTGTATTGCTCGACCAGCGCCAGCAGTGGTGGCTTCCGCTAGCCCTATCTAAAGTAAAGCCGAAACCCAGAGCAAGAGCGAGGAGTTCGTCGAAGCGCACGTTTTTAGAACCCCGTAGGAGTTTTTGCAACAGCTTGCGCTTCTTGCTCATAACACAAGGTTCCGGTCGCCTTCCTCACTTACCACCGGTTCGGCCTCTTCGGTCTCCCAGGCGATGTCGTTCTCCAAAGCTCCCAAGCCTTCGATTTCCATTCGCATGGTGTCGCCCGGATGCACCTGGCTGATGCCCTTGGGGGTTCCGGTAAGGATTACATCGTTTGCCTCGAGGGTCATGAACCGGCTGACGAACTCGATGACCTCGGGGATGGAGAAAATCATCCCGTCGGTGCTGGCTTCCTGGCGCAGCTGGCCATTTACCAAAGCCCGTATCTTCAAGCTGTGCGGATTGGGGATTTCGTCGGCGGTGACGTAATAGGGGCCGAGTGGCCCGAAGGTGTCCCAGCCTTTGCCCCGAATCGGCGGGCGGAAGGTGTTGCTCACGTAATCGCGCACTACCAGGTCGTTGGCGACGGTGTAGCCGCCGATGTAGTCGTAGACATCCTTGGCCTTCACCCGCCGCGCATTTCGCCCAATGATGACCGCCAGCTCGCACTCGAAGTGCATGAACTTGGCTCCCTGCGGGTAAATCACCGTGCCTTTGTGCGGCAAGAGCGAGGTGTTGGGCTTCCAAAACAGGGCGGGTTGGCTGGGGCGCTTGAGGCCAAACTCGTCGGCGTGATCGGCGAAGTTCAGGGCCAGGGCTATCACCTTGCCGGGCTGCACAGGCAGAAGCCATTGCACCTTGTCGAGGTCGTGGGTTTCGCCTGCGTGGTCTACCAGGAGGCCGTGCTCGAGCCGCCCCTCGAGCATTCTCCCCCCCGCGATGAACCGGGCGCGTTTCATAAAAGCCCTCGTCGCGGGTCGCAGGTCGCAGGTTGCAAGTCAAAAAAGAGTTGAAGGTCTAAGGTCAAAGGATGAAGGTCAACCCTCAAGGACTTTAGATTGGCCTTGGCCTGAGACTTGAGACTCGAGACCTGAGACCTACACATATTGCTTCCCGGTTGGGTCGGGCAGCATCTCGCGGCCCTTGCGCTCAGCAATCAGCCCGTAAGACTCGGCCATCTTGCGCAGCCGGGCCTCGATTTCCGGCGTGGTCGGGCCGAGCGGTTCGCGCCACTCCTTTTCGATTAGGCCCATCCAGGCCAACACGGTTTTGAGCGGGATGGGATTGGTGTCCCAGAAGATGGCATCGTTGGCCTCGAGGCCGTAATAATGCAGCTCCAGGGCTTCTTTGTACTGGCCCTCGAGTGTCAACTGGCACATCTGCGCGGTCTCTTTGGGTAGCCAGTTGGCGGTGGCGGCAATCGTCCCTACCGCGCCCACACTCATCATCGGGAAGGTCAGAGCTTCCAGGCCGCAGAACACCGCAAAGTCGCGCCCCACTTTTCTGAGGAGTTCGGAGACATATTCGACATCTTTGCTCGAGTGCTTCAGCCCCACGATGTTCTTGAAATCGCGTCGCAGGCGAACCACAGTATCAATCTTGATTTCGATGCCCGAACGCCCCGGAATGTTGTAGAGCATTACCGGAAAGTCCGGCACGGCCTGGGCAGTCTGACCGAAGAAGCGATATAGCCCGTCCTGGTTGGGTTTGATGTAGTACGGCGTGATGATTAGAGCCCCATCCGCCCCGACTTTCTGGGCGAACTTGGTAATCTCCAAAGTCTCGTCCAGGCGTAGGGTTCCGGTTCCGGCGAGCAGGGGAACGCGGCCCTTGATGAGCTTCACTGCCAGTTCGGTCAGGTATTTGCGCTCCTCCATGCTCAAGGTTCCCGGCTCGCCGGTGGTTCCGCCCACGCTGAGGCCCTGCGAACCGGCCTCGAGCTGGCGCTCGATCAGTCTTTCCAGCGCCCCTTGATCAATCTGCCCGTTCTTGAAGGGCGTTACCAGCGGTACGACGCTACCCCTGAACTCGCTCATGCATCTCCTTTGTGTTAGCTCGAGGGTACAGAATCCATCTGAGGAAAGGTAGAGTCGAAACTTACAAATACAAGCGCGAAATTGTAAAATCGAACAAAGCCATGCCCAGGGTTCTCAGAAGCAGCAGGAAGTCCCCCAATAGCGCCTTTGACTTCTCGAGCGCCTTCGACTTGTTGCTAGCCAAACTCTCCGATCAGCGCGGTTTTATCGAAGCTCTGCACCAGCTCACGGGCTTGCCCACGGCCCTGCTGGCCCCCTGGAACGAAGTTCTGGCCTGGGCAGGTAAGGTTCCGGCCCGGCATCCTACTGAAAACGGGCGGGGCAAGGGCTATTGGGCCAAGGAGGTGGGGGAGTGGCGGTTGATTGTTTACGGAGAAGCTTCGGTCTTGGACAAGGCTGGGCCGCTGCTCGAGCTGGCCGGGCGGATGCTTTGGCTGCGGGCCCTGGAACGGGGGCTCGAGCGGGCTCAGGAAGAGAGTTTGGGGGCAGCTTTCCTCGACGAACTCCTGTTGGGCGAAGCCGACTTGGGCCGGGCCTTCGCGTTTGGCTTCGAATCCGGGCTTCCGCTGCTGCTGGGCCTGATTGAAGCGCCCGCGCCGCTGGGTCGTCACCGCTTAGCCGAGGCCAAGCGCCAAGAAACTCTGCGCGAACTCAAGACCTCGGTGGGAGCATATCTAGAACGACTGGGAACCCCCTATCTGCTCTCTGGACGGGGGACAAGGGCCGTCGTCTTATGGCAAGCCCACGATGCTACCAAGGAAGCGCAAACCCTGCTGTGGTCGGCATCCGAGAAGGTGCGAATGGGCCATTCGGCAGTTCATACCGACCTGACCTCGGTGGGAGCGGCCTACCGTGAGGCGCTGATTGCCCTCAAGGCGGCGCGTCCAGGCGAGGTGCTGGGATTCGAGCAACTCGATCCGGTAGCCTGGGTGCTGCTTCAACAGTCGCCGGAAGACTTAAGAGCCCTGGTGGAGAGATTTCTTCCAGTGTCGGGGAAAAACTTGAGGACGCTCGAGGTCTACTTAGAGCACTCCGCCGATTTGAACACCGCCTCACAAGCCCTGCACGTCCACCCCAACACCCTTCGGTATCGTCTGGGACAGATTGAAGCGGTACTCGGTGTGCCGCTCAAAAACCCAGAAACTCTGGCCCGGATTTACCTGGCGCTGCGGGCCAAGGGGCTGCTCGAGGAGCGGTGAGCAGGGTGTAAGGTTGCGGGGAAAGCAGATTGCCTGTGCAACTATAAGCCTTGCCTAGTCGTTCTCCAAAAGCCGCAGCGCAGGCCTCGAGACGAACTCTTCTTTGAGCATCCCGTACAGATATACGTCCTGCTTCTCGCCTCGGTAGGTTTCGTGGCGGCGCAAAACTCCCTCGAGGGTGAAGCCCAGGCGAACCAGCAGGGCAATGGGGCGGGTGTTAGAGGCGTGAGCCTCGGCGGTGACGCGCTCCAGGCCCCGATCCTCAAAGCCGTAGCGGAGCATCTGGTGGCCTGCGGTATAGCCATAACCCTGGCCCCAGTAGGCTCGGTTGCCGATGGCGATACCAAAGGCAGCTCTGGCCTCGAGGGGGTTCATCTGGCCCAAGTCCACGTAGCCAATTAGCAGGTTGTGGGCCTGTATCCCTAGGCGCATCAGGTTGACCGGCGGGTTGTTGACCATGCGCAGAAAGGTCTCTTCCCAACGTTCGGGGGGCTGGTTCAAGGGCCAGTCGTTGGCTAAGCAAAACTCCTCGTCCTCACTCCACTTGAGCATGATGGCAATATCCGCCAGGGTGAGCGGGCGCAAGGTGACATCGGGCACACCCTTAAGCTACACGGTCGGCTGAGTTTTGACGATTGCGCGGCGGCAGGCTACCCTTGGAATGCTGTGTCGAACGTCAAAGGTCAAAGGTCTAAAGTCGAAGGCCAAGGGTTCTTGCGGGGGAAACCGCGTGGCTAGGCCGGATGTTTTGCTTCGCCTGAGCGACGGAGAAAAATCCTTCGGCGAGCGGGTCTTGTTTCGCCATGCCAAATTTTGGCTCGAGCCGCGCGAACGGGCCGTGCTGGTGGGGCCGAATGGGGCTGGGAAGAGCACCTTGTTTCAGGCCCTTGCGGGGCGACTACCTTTGGATGAGGGAAAGCTCGAGCGCCCCAGAGGAACCACCGTGGTGTATCTGCCCCAGGATTTTCGCCCGTCTTCTCTCCCTCCTGGCGGAGAGGCAACACTATATGGAACAGCTTATGCAATCACCCCCTTATACCGCGCCGAACGCGAGCTAGAAACCCTTCCGCCTGAACGGGCCGGGGAAGCCTGGAACCGGGTGCGGGAGCTTTCGTTTTGGAAGGGCCGGGTCGCCAAAACCCTGGCCGACTTTGGCCTGGGCGGCTTGTGGGAGAGCCCAGTCGGGGGTTTATCGG
The DNA here is from genome assembly GCA_015478585.1 of Thermaceae bacterium. Taxonomy (GTDB): domain Bacteria; phylum Deinococcota; class Deinococci; order Deinococcales; family Thermaceae; genus Meiothermus. Next base: position 13,747 of record JADMIM010000029.1, read on the forward strand.
GCGGGGAAGGGGTGCGCCTGGGGCTGGCTATGACCTTCTTATCCGGGGCCGACGTGCTGCTTTTGGACGAGCCCACCACCCACCTAGACCTCAAGATGCGGTTGTGGCTGGAGGAGATGCTTCTGGCCTATCGGGGCGCGGTGGCCCTGATTTCCCACGACCGGGCCTTGGTTGCGCGGGTGGCGACCACCGTGTATCACTTGGAAGCCGGTGTCCTGGTGCGCGTCCCCGGCGGGTATTCGACCTATCTTCAGGAGCGCGAGCGGGTTCGGCGAACTATCCAGAAAGCCCGTAAGGAAGCCGACAAAGAGCGCGAGCGCCTGACTGCCTCAGCAGATTCCATGCGCCCTTTTGCCCAGTACAGCGCCAAAAAGTCCCGCCAGCGCGACTCCCTAATCCGTCGTGCCCAGCGTATCGAAGCTCCCGACCCGCTGCCGCCTGAACGTCGCTGGAGCCTGGAAATCGCCGCCGAGGGTACACCCAAGCTGGTGCTCGAGGCCAAGGATTTAGCGAAGTCTTACGTCTTACGTCAAACGCAAAACGCCGACCTTGTAGGGGCGCAAAGCTTTGCGTCCGGCGCGCGTCAAAACCAAAATCATGCTGACGATCAAAAACGCCAGGTCATCAAAAACGCCACCCTGCGGATTTTCCGGGGAGACCGCATCGCCCTGGTCGGCACGAACGGGGCGGGGAAGACCACCCTGCTGCGGCTATTGCTTTCCCGCGAATTCCCCGATGCCGGCGAGCGAACCCTCGGCCTGGGGGTCGGCGTGGCCTACCTTGACCAGCTTTATCACGGCCTCGAGCCTGATAAATCGCTGTTTGTGCAGTTCTCCAGCCGCTTTGGAGAAGCCAGGGCTGCCGCCTTGCTGGGCCGGGTTGGCTTCCGTCCGCCGCACTGGAACGACCCACCCCAGAGTTTCTCCGGCGGAGAGCGGGCCAGGGCCGGTTTAGCCCTGCTGGGTGCGCTGCGGGCGGGCCTGCTGGTGATGGACGAGCCCACCAACCACATCGAACTCGAGCTGCTCGAAGCCCTCGAGCGTGCCCTCAGCGACTACCCCGGTACGCTGCTCTTCGTCTCGCACGACCGTACTTTGATCAAGCGTGTAGCAACACGTTTTTGGGGCCTCGAGGACGGGATTCTGGTCGAATATCCCAACTACGCCGAGGCCGAGGCGGCGATGCTGGGCAAACCGGCGGTTCGGCTCAATCCCTACGGCGAACTCCCGCCCGAAACCGAAGCCTCCGCCGAGGAACGCAACCTTGAGGACGAGCGCCTGGCTTTGCTTGAACGGCTGCACGAAGTGAGGCTCACTGACCGCAGCCGTGCCCGTTTACGAGCGGATTTGTTGGCGGTTGAGGACGAGCTAGACCGACGCTACGCCCACGAGTTTTACCTGCCGGTTCCCTACCGATACCGGGTGCGGCAGGGGGGCCTCGAGGTCTTCGCCGACTACGAGCTGTCGTACTGGCGGTTTTGGAGTTCGGCGGGCGGCTTGGAAGGCGAGTACAGCAATAAAATCCTGCACTTGGAGGGCCATGCCGATTCTCGAGTGCTCCAGGCTGCCCTCAGAGTCGCGTTTGAACTCGAGGGAGTCCAGGTTGTGCGCTATGGCAAACAGACTTTTGGCCGCGACAAATACCTCGAGGAGTTCAAACCCTCGGCCTGGGTGGACGAGAGAAGACCACCCGGCAAGCGCCGCAGACGCAAGCCTAAGCGCCCAGCCCCTCCCGCACCTGCCGTTTGATGCGGCTCAGCACCGCTTGTAGCCCACGCAGACGTAGTGGGGTGACGACTTCCTCTAGTCGAGCCAGGGTGTAAAAATCCTCTGGCACGTTCAACACCGCCTCTGGCGATTCCCCTTCTAGACCCTCGGACAGCATCCCGGCAAAAGCCCGCACCGTGGGGGCTTCCTTGGGGGCATCGAAGAAGAGATGAACCTGTTGGCCCTGGAGTTCGGCATGAACCCAAAACGGCGTGGTGCATTCGTGAACCTGCTCGAGCTGGCCTTTCATGCCCTCGGGCAGGGGGGGCATCTTCTTGGCGAACTCCAAGAGCATCTCGGTCTTGAGGATTTTGGGCGCAGAGCCCAGCATCTTTACCACGTTTTGCAGCTTGGGCGGCAACTGGGCCAGGTGTTCTTCGGCAGTCATACTCATGATTCTAGCGCTCCTGGCAACTCCTCTGAGTGTCAACCTGCACCTTGCCCCCGGATTTGTAAAACTTCCACCGGGTCGCCAGAGCACACCATACCGCCCTCGAGCACCTTGGCCAGCATCCCCCGCCGTTTGCCCAGACGCTGGGGGAAATCCTGCCCGTAGCGCTCACGCAGGGTTTTGCAGGGCCTGCAGTACAGTGAAATCTCGAGTAGCGAATTCCCGACCCTGAGCTTGGTTCCAGGCTCGAGCAGGTGGGGGTCGAAGTCCAGCACCATATTCTCGCCCAGTGCGCCGTGGGGAAGATCGAGGCCGATGTTTTTCAGATGGTCGTAAGTGTTCTGGCCTATCAGCAACACAGCTCGGTTCTGGCGTTTGCCAGCCTTGCGGTCATGCCGAATGCCCTGCCCGACAACCAGCTCAGCCGACTCGAGCTCCGGGCGGGGAAAGCCGCGCAGAAGAGAGGCGTGTAATGAAAGCACTTTCATCGGCTGTCATTATCGCGGTTTTCATAAAGAATAGGCCGATCCACTCGGTTAGAAAGACCACACCAGGCTCCAGGCTTTCACCGGAAGTCTGGTTGAGGGTCAAAGCTCAAATGCCAAAAACTCGCTGTAACAGCGTCTGAGGGTATCTTCGGGAATGGGATGAATGGATAGATCCCCCATTCCCATCGGCACGACCCAGTTTAAGGAAGTGCCGAGTTTTTTCTTGTCCCTGGCCATGAATGCCAGCAGATCGTCCCACTCGAGCCCCGGCAGTGGGGCCGGGGAGAGCCAGGCCAGCAGCTTTTGCACGGTGGGAACCAAGTCTTCTCCGCCCTGAGCCCGTCCAAGCAGGGCTGCAAACAGCAGTCCATACGCGACGGCTGCCCCGTGCGAGAGTTTGTGATCGGTAGCGGCCTCGAGGGCGTGTCCCAGGGTGTGCCCGAGGTTCAGCTTGCGGCGCTCACCTTTTTCTGTGGGGTCGGTCTCAACCACACCAACCTTGACGGCTATAGCTCGAGCCAGATAGGGCTCGAGGGAATCGGAAACAGAAAGGTTTTCTACCTCGAGCAGCTGTTCGTCTCCCGCGATGATGCCGTGCTTGAAAGCCTCGACCAGGCCCTCCTTGAAGATTTGTAGGGGAAGGGTTTGCAAAGCCTCGAGTTCGGCATAAACCCCCTCTGGGGCATAAAAAGCCCCCGCCAGATTTTTCCCTTCGGGCAGGTTGATTCCGGTTTTGCCCCCCACCGAGGCATCCACGATGGCCAGGGTGGTGGTAGGGATGTTGATAAACTGGATACCGCGCAGGTAGCTCGCCGCCAGAAAGCCGCCCAGATCGGTGAGGGTTCCGCCCCCCACCACATACAGCAGGGTGTCTCGAGGCAAGGCCGGTTTGGCTAGCCAGGACAGGGTTTGACCGTAGACCTCGAGGGTTTTGGCTTCTTCGCCGCCCCTCAGTCCCAACCGCACAGGAATTTCCAACTGTTCGGCCAAATCTAGGGCCAAGGGTTCGACTGCTGAGTCGTAGAGTAGGGCTTTAGGCCCATCGGCGCGGGGAATTTCCAGGCCATAGCCGATGTGGATGGGATAGCGGCTGGGGCGTTCAATCTTGAGCTTCAGCATAGTCCCACAGCTCCTCGATAATTTCTTCCACCACGTCGGGAACCCTCCGCCCATCGGTAGAAACATGAACAGTAGCCTGGCGATAGATGGCTTCTCGCTCGGACAGCAGTTTTTGGATGCGCTCGAGGGCCACAGAAGGGGTTTCGCGGGGGCCATCCAGGATGGGTCGTTGCCCTGGGCGGCGGCTGACCCGCTCATAGATGGTTTCGGGGCTAGCCCACAGGCTAACCACCGGCCCCCGCTTGAGCAGCCGCTCGCGGTTTTCGGCGTTCACGAAAGTTCCTCCCCCCAGCGAAAGCACCAGAAAATCCTTTTGGGTGAGTTCGGCCACGGCCTCGGCCTCGAGCTGGCGGAAAGTGCCTTCACCCAGATGCCTGAAAATGTCGGGAATCGAGAGCCCGGTTTCGCGCTCGATATAGCGATCCAGGTCAATGAAGTGCAACATCAGCTCTCTCGCCAGCTCACGCCCGATACGGCTTTTGCCTACCCCCATAAACCCGGTGAGGGCCACCCAGTTGGTGGGACGTTCAATCTCGAGCATGGCAGAGCCGTTAGGAGTTGCAGGTCTCGAGTCTCAGTTTGGAAGCGAGATTTCCGCCATATGACCTGGGACTGGCGACCTGAGACAAAGCCTTTTCGGTCAAGGGTGGACGGCAAACGGTAAATATCCTTGGCATATCTCAATAGGCTAGCACACGCGCTTTGTAGCGCTCGACCCGCTCGACCAACTCGTCCAGGGTGTCGCCGCCGAACTTCTCGAGGTAAACCTGGGCCAACACGATGCCTACCAGGGCTTCTAAAATCACGCTGGCAGCGGGTACGGCGGTGGTATCCGAGCGTTCGCGGGCAGCATCAGCGGCAGCATGGGTCACTACGTCTACAGTGGGCAGGGGTTTCATCAGGGTGGCGATGGGTTTGAGTGCCGCCCTGACCACGAGTTCTTCGCCGGTGCTCATGCCGCCCTCGGTTCCTCCGGCGCGGTTGGTCTGACGGTAGTAGCCCCTGGCTTCGTCCCAATAAATGGCATCGTGTACCTCGGAGCCGGGCTTCATGGCGTTGTCGAAGCCGGTGCCAATCTCCACTCCCTTGATGGCGGGGATAGACATTGCCATCTGGGCGATGCGTCCATCCAGCTTCTGATCCCAGTGCATTTGAGAGCCCAGCCCAGGAACGACCCCCCTGAACCGCGCCTCGATGATGCCTCCCAGGGTATCCCCAGCAGCCTTGGCGGCATCTATCCGGCGAATCACTTCGGCTTCGGTTTGGAGGTCGGTCATGCGTACCGGGCTGGCCTCGACTTGCTCGACCAGGCTCCAATCGAAAGGCTGGGGGCTCCACACTCCGGCCATACCCGCCACATAGGCCACGCTCTGCACCCCGAAAAACGAGAGCAGCTTGTGCGCAATGGCTCCCACGGCAACCCGCATGGCGGTTTCTCGAGCGCTGGCCCGCTCGAGCACATCACGTAAATCCTTGTGGGCATATTTGATGCCCCCCGAAAGGTCGGCGTGGCCGGGCCGGGCTGCAGTGAGGGCTTTTTTGCGCGGCTCACCGCCGGGGGCCGGGTTCATGATTTCAGTCCAGTTGCGGTAATCGGTGTTTTGAATCACCAGCGTGAGCGGAGCCCCAGTGGTACGACCAGCCCGCACTCCGCTAGCAAACTCCACGCTGTCAGTTTCAATAATCATCCGTCGCCCCCGCCCATAGCCGCCCTGGCGCTTCTTGAGCCAAGGGTTGATATCCTCGAGGCTCAGGGGAAGCTGGCTGGGCAGGCCCTCTACAATGCCGGTGAGTTGGGGGCCGTGGGATTCTCCCGCAGTCAAAAAACGCATGATGAAAGCCTAGCATCTACCCCGCGTTTTACAAATATCCGGGGTGTTGTGCACACTGCAGAGGGCAAAACGCAAAACGCCGAAGGCCGAAAGTCAAAAACACAAATCACGTCCCAGACGGTGTTTCTTGATAGGACAATTATGCCGTCCTGGTGTAGCTTTAAGGCTCTTTGTATTTGTCTTTGACTTTAGCTCTCTGCTCTGTGCCCTCTGCGCTCTCCCACAAATCAAATCGGGAGCCTCGAGGCTCCCGACCCAGTTAGATTCGATTTTATCGTGCGGCAGCGGGGGTGGTCTGATCTTTGACGATGTTGGCGGTGATAATTACGATCAGCTCGTCGTCGGTGGAGTCTTTCTTGCTCTGCTTGAAGAGTTCCCCCAGCAGAGGAATATCGCCCAGGAAGGGCACTTTAGTCTCGGTGTTAGTGGTGGTTTTCTGGATCAGCCCACCCAGAACCACGGTTTGACCGTCTTTCAAACGCAGCTTGGAGAGAGTGGTTTGTTGGGGTACGCGGATGCTGTCGGGGGTGGGGCCAGCGGTGGGGTCGTCTCCGGCCTGGGTGAAAACCTCCAAAACCACGTTGCCGTCGGAAGTAATCTGCGGGCGCACCCGCACCAGCAGGCCGTAGTCGTATTCGCGCACGTCCACTTTATCGGCGATTTTGAGCGGGACAATCAGCTTGCCACCGACCTTGATCTCGGCTCCCTTGGCCCCGGTAGCTCGCAAGTCGCCAGGGTCGGCCCCGTAGTTATCTTCTACCAGCACGTTGGCATCGCTCAGGCGACGCGAGAGGTTTTGCCCCTCGAGGGCATCCAAAGTGGCGCGGATATTGAGGGAAGTCAGGCTCTTGGTGGCATCGAAAATCAGGCTTAGCCCGGTATTCAAGATGCTGCTGACCAGGTTGCCGCCGGAGATGCTCTGCCAGGTCACTCCGAGGTTGCGGTACACCTCGCTCTTCACGCTCTGCACCCGAATCTGCAACTGCACCTGCTGTACGGGGTGGTCGAGCTGGGGAATCAAGCGCTCGACCAGGGTGATTTGGTCGCTGGTTCCGGTGACAATCAGGGTATTGGTGCGGGCATCCGCGACCACGGTGGCGTTGGGAACTGCGGCGGCGGGTGCAGCCGGTGCGGCTCCTGGCTGGCCCTGCGCAGCGGGTGCGGCTGGCCCACCGTTTTGCGCGGCCAGGGCTTTGGTGAGCACGTCGGCTAAATCTACGGCTCGAGCATTGGATAGGGCAAAGGATTTCTGCACCACCGGGATAGCCGCTACTGCGGTTTTGGGGCGGTCTATGCGCTGGAGCAGCGCAGCTACATCGGCTTGTTGCTTGGCGGTTCCGGTCACGGCCAACACGTTAGCGCCGGGAGTTACCCGCACTTGCACCCCTGGAATCTCCTGCTGGATGAACTGGGCAAGCTGGTTGGGGTCAGACGAACGTACGTCGTAAAACTCTCGGGTGGTGGGCTCGGAGCTGGGCTGGGCCTGGGCTTGTTGACCCTGGGCCTGCTGCACGATGGAAGGTGGCCCGACCACGATCACATTATTGGCCAGAAGGGCGTAGTCTAGCTTGCCGTCGCCATAGGTATTAATCAGTAAATCCCACACCTGGCGGAAAGGTTTCTTGTCGAGGTCGGCATTCACCGTAACCGTAGGAATCTCTCGCAGGATGGGGGATAGGCCAACGCTCTTGGCAAGGGCTTCCAGAAGGCTCGCCAGGGGTACATTGGTTCCCACGTTGCTAACGGGCTGGTCGAAGCGGGCATCCTTGGGGAGGCTGCCCGCCATCGCTAGGCTGAGGATCACTAAAATGGCAATCAGTCGTTTCATCGTTCACCGCCTCAAGGGTTTTCGATTTCCAGGTTCAGGCTATCCGAACCCTGAACCAACAGGGCTTCTTTAGTGTTCAAGCTTTTCAGCAAAACCTCGCTACCCGGCAGGGTACGCCCAACCGGAAGCACCACGAAGCCATCCTTGGTCTGGAAAATGCCCACGCTCGTCGCTCCCAACACCACACCCGAGAGTTTCAAGTTTTGTTGGCGTACATATTGACCCAAACCGTTCTGGGCTACCGAGTCCAGCGACTTGACTGTAGTCGTGGGTTGCAAGACTTGGCTTATCCGTGCATCTAGCTCGGCTTTGGCGAAGTCGAGGTTGGTGGTTCCAACATTGCTGTCTACCGCGGCCGCCGTTTGATTTTGCGGGCTGGGGGCGGTGAGTTCGCGGCTCAGCGGAGAGAGGCGGATGGGCAGGGCCCCGCTGCTCAAGCTCAGTGAGCCAGGTAGGTTGCTTCCCCCGCCAGGACTGAGGCGGGCTTGCCCAGGAACCGTGGCCAGGGTGGGGGTAGAGGGCAGATTGCTTTGCGGCAGCGGCGTGGTGGGTTGACGCACGATGACCGGGTTGGCCTGGGTGGGGATGGGGCTGGCTGTAACCGGGCTCAGGCTGGGGCGAGAGGAGCTGGGGGGAGGGGTGGCCTGGGCTACGGCTGCGGGTTGATTGGGGGTTTCGACGATGAGTGGAACAAAGGGGTTGGGGGGTACGGTTACTTTGGGCTGAGAGGTAGGAGGAGTGCTCGAGGCGGTGAGCGTCTGGGGATTGGCAACGGGCTGCGGAGCCTCGGTTACCAAGAAGGGCAAGGGAAGGACTTCCAGAGGCCGCGCGGTCTGTCCCGAGGTGTCGGGGTTGGGCACTGGAGTGGTTACGGTTTGCGGTGTGGCCTGATTAGGCCGGACAAAGCCCAGATACCAAGTCGCCACAGCGCCCACCAACAAGGCTGCAACCAAGGCAATCTTGGCCGACTGGGGCATACGCTGGAGGAAGTTCATGGCCGACCTCCGGGTTGCGTAGGCTGGTTGGGGGTTGGGGGTTGGTTAGGCTGATTGGGCTGGCGCTGCGGGGTCTGACCAGGCTGTCTTTGGACACCCTGAGTCTGAGGCTGGGGGTTGTTACCGGTGTAGGTGTAAACCGTCATGGTCAAGCTGGTGTTGATGGGAGGGTTGGTGCTCTGGACATTGCCCAACACCAGGTTCAGCCCGGAAATAGTAGAGAAGCGCTGGAGACCCTCGAGCTGCTTCAAAAACACATATAGCTCGGGGAAGGGGGATTCTACGGTGAGGGCCAGGTTGGTGCTGCGCACATTGGGCACATCACTGGTGCCGCCGGGTGAACGGTTGAAGGTCTTGAGCACTACCCCGCTCTCGCGGGCACGCTGGGCTAGCAGGCTCAGTACCTGACCGAGTTGTTCTGTAGGGGGCAACTCGCGCAGGAAAGCCTGACGTTCGGACTCGAGCTGGGCGATAGTGGCCCGTAGCTGAGGCAGGGCGCGCTGGGCCGCGCGGCCTTTATCCCGTTCGGTAGTGAGCTGCGCAACTTGGGACTGAAGGTCAGGGATACGGTTTTGCAGGGGCTGAGTGACAAAAAAGTACCACAACACCCCTAACAGCAAGGCCACCACGATAGAAACAATGGCCCATTCGCGCTGGCCCATTCTAGCGAGAAGGGCTACCATTTTGCGCACCTCCTGGGGTAGTGCTGGCGTTTTGGGTGCCACCCACCAGACCCACGGTGGCCCCGAAGTTATATAACCCACTGGTTTGGTCTAGGCTGGCTTGCTGGAAGTTGATACCGAAGCGATCCGAGGACTCGAAAGCCTGAACAAAACGGATGAGGGCATTCTGACCCATAGCCTGACCTTGGAGGTTGAACTCCACACTCACCGGTTTACCATCGTAAGCGCCATTTTGGGCGTTGGTCGAGGCTTCTTGCGGGGTCAGAGCTTTGGTGCCGATGCTCTTGAGGGCAACCCCGAAGCCCCGCCCTTCACGGGGAATCTGGTTGATAACCTGGGCCAGGTTATCCGACCAGGGCACGAACTTGGTGCGCAGGGCATTGCGTACAGCGAGCAGCTTTTCCAGGTCTTGCTGCTGGCTGTTGAGGGTATTTTGTTCGGCGATGAAAGGCCGCAGGGCATTGACCTCGAGCTGGAGTTGGTCACGCTCGTTTTCCAGGGCCTGCACCTGGGTGAGAGCGTTGTAATGGAGGATGCCTACCGTAGCCAGGGTAGCCAGCACGAAGACTACGGCTGCCAGCCGCCACCAGCCGGGCTCGACCCGGCGGCGTAGATTTTTGGGAAGCAGGTTGAGGCTAATCAAGCGGGCTCACCCCCCTCAGGGCCAGACCGATGGGTACGGCGAACTCTGCCGAAAGACCGCGCAGATAATCCAAGTCAAACTTGCTCTTGTCAATCTGGATGCCCTGCCAGGGGTCGGCGATTTCCAGCGGGATGCCCAGGGTGTCGGCCAGGAGTGGAACCAAGCTGCGCAGCTTGCTTCCGCCGCCCGCCACGAAGCCCTGATCTACACCCAGGTCGCCGACTTGTACCCGGAAGAACTCGAGGCTGCGCCGCAACTCGGTGGTCAGCTCGACCAGCACCGGGCGAATGGCATCGTACATGCGGGCCGGATTGAAGCGCTCGCGTTCGGCATCAAAGTCCAGCAGCAGGTCTTCGTCCTCGGTAGGGATGGTCGCCAGGCCGTAGTTTTTCTTGGCATCCTCGGCAGCTATGGGGTCTAGGTTGAAGGCTTTGGAGATGGCGGCGGTGAAGTCCTTGCCGGAGAGATTGATAATACGGTTGAGCAGCAACCGCTCCCCGCGCGTCAATACCAGCGCGCTGGACTCGGCTCCAATCTCCAGGAAGAGGGTAATGGGTTCGCGGTCAGTGCCCTTGAGGCGCGTCTCCAGGGTGCGCAGTCCGGCGAAAGGCTTGACATCAATAACCACCGGCTCGAGGCCCGCCGCCTTGAGCGTTTCGACCAAGCTGGCCACGGTTTCCTGCCGCGCCGCTCCCACCACCACATCCATCTGCTCACCATCGGGGATGGTTTCGTGGCTGTCCAACAGCGAATAATCCAGCACCACCTCATCAATGGGGAAGGGAATATAGCGCTCGGCTTCCCAGCGCACGGCTTCTTCCATTTGCTTGAGGGGCATTTTGGGCACTTGCAGGGTGCGGGTGATTACCGCCAGGTTGCTGGCTGCCGTCACCACATAGCGCTTGCGAGTACGCAACTCTGAAAGCATCTCGCGCAACTCGCTCGCCAGCGCGCCGGGCTCTACGATGGAACCGTCTTGGATAGCACCGGGGGGGGTAGGCCGGATCGCCAGACCCCGCAGGGTCGGGGGATTGCCAGATAGCTCCACCAGCTTGAGGTTGGAGGTTCCAATTTCCAACCCGAGCGCCTCGACCCTGGGTCTTAGCAAGCCGCCAAAAAACTCACGCACGCCGACCCCTTTCCCACACAAATCTCATATTGTGTGTCAGTATAGCATGGCAAAACCACGTTTCCGTGCTCACATCGCCCACTTTACCTGACGCTCTGCGGTTTTGGGTGGGCATTTGAACATCGACCTTAACCTTCGCTGTCCAGGTGGGATATTTATGCTTTTAGGCAGAAGACTAAACACGAGACGCGAGACGCTAAACGTCGAACAACTAACGCTGAAAGCCAAAGGCGCAGAGGGCCCAGAGCAAAGAGCTAAAGTCAAATACAAATACAAAGAGCCTTAAAGCTACACCAGGATGGCATAATTGTCCTATCAAGAAACACCGTCTGGGACGTGATTTGTTTTTTGACCTGCGACCTCAGACTCGAGACTTGTGACAATGCCTTTAGCTCTCTGCTCTCAGCGTTAGGGGTTCGACGTTTGGCCCTTTGCCCTACAGAGCTTTGGCTACTGCTTCGGCAAACTGCATGGTGTTGGCGCTGCCTCCCAGATCGGGGGTGCGGGGGCCTTGGGCGAGTACGTGGTCTAGGGCTTTCTCGAGCCTCTGGGCGGCGGCGGCTTCCCCCAGGTGCTCGAGCATCATCACCGCCGAAAATAGTGTGGCAGCCGGGTTGGAAATACCTTTTCCAGCGATATCCGGGGCACTGCCGTGAACCGGCTCGAAGACTGCGTGCTCGAGGCCTATATTGCCGCTGGCAGCGATGCCCAGCCCACCCACTAAGCCCGCCGTGAGATCGGAGAGGATGTCACCGAAGAGGTTGGTGGTCACAATCACGTCGAAGCGCTCGGGAGCCCGCACCAACTGCATGGCGCAGTTGTCAATGATGATGTCCTGGGTTTTGACCTCGGGATATTTAGCGGCTTCACCCAGCGCAGTGTTCAAGAATAGCCCCTGGGTCACCGGCAGCACGTTGGCCTTGTGGGCGATATGCAGGCTTTTGCGGGGGCGGCTCTGGGCTAGCTTGGCGGCATATTCGCCGATGCGGGCGCTGGCTTTTTTGGTAATCACGGTATCGGCGATGGCGATTTCTCCGTTGAGATACATGCGCTCTTGCTCGACATAGAGTCCTTCGGTGTTCTCCCGCACCACCACCAAATCTACGCCTTCGCGGGAGCCTGGAACCGGGTGATGCCGTGCTGGACGCACATTAGCAAACAGGTCGAGCTTGCGCCTCAAGTAGCGAATCGCCCCGAAGAACCCTGCCACCTTGCGGGTTGGGCTGGTAGCCGCCCCGAACAGCGTGGCATCGGTGTGCGAGATAGCCTCGACGGTCTCGTCGGGCACAGAAGTTCCGATGCGCTCGAAGGTTTCCCAACCGGCTACGGCCTCGATAAACTCGAGTTTCACCCCGGCGGCTTCCAGGACTATCCTAGCCGCCGGAATTACTTCGTGCCCGATACCGTCGCCTTCGATTAGACAAATTTTATGGGTCTTGCTCACGAGGGCTATTCTATCGTCAAAACTGGCTAAAAGCGCTTCTTCAAAAACGCAAATCTATATCCAGGGGCTCTTCGGCTTTGCGCTTGGCTCGCAGGCTCCCCTCGAGTAGGGTTAGGCCCACGCCAATCATCAAATATATGTCGCCCAGGCTAATCACGTTGCGGTATCGCCAGATTTTTACAGGGATAATATCTCCTAAAACCCACAGTGGGCTGGTGGGGGTCATCAAGCTGTGGATCGCATCCGCTTTGCGGGTCAGCCCGTCTAGGGCCGAATCCATGCCCGCTTGCTGCAAGGCCAGAGCACTCACCGGCATATGGCCGCCGTTGGCAAAGATGACCAGGGTGTTGCACAAAAGCCCCAAAATCACAAACCACAACCCCCGCAGATGGGCATTGACCCATAGCCCATAACCCACCAGCAGTAGCACCCCCCCTTTTGCCAGTGGCCCGGCAATATCCGGCGAAACCAGATTTCTGCTGGTCGCAAAAGCCAAGCCGCCCTCGAGTAGGGCAGCCAGCACAAACACCCAGGCCGCTTTTAGTTCGAGGTTGGCAAGGTCGCGGAGACGGGCTCCGGCGAGTAGGGCGAGGGCAACTCCAATGAGGGCACTGGCGAGGAATAAGCTCGTAAGAAAACCTCCCGGTCTTTCCAGAGCGGATCCTCGAGCCAAACCTGCTCGAAGATCTTTACGACTTCGGGGTCGAACTGCTTCCCCGCGAGCCCCATTATCTCACCTAAGGCTACCTCCGGGGATTTGGCCTGAGCATACGAACGCCCCGCAGTCATGGCCTCATAAGCATCGGCCAGCGCCACGATTCTGGCCCAGGGGTGAATTTTCGTGGTTTGTTGTTGGGTAGGATACCCAGTGCCGTCCCAGCGCTCGTGGTGATGCAGAATCACCTCTTTTACCCCTTTTGCCAAAAAGGGCAACATCGGCTTCAATAATTCTACCCCACGTCTAGCATGGGTCTTGACCACCTCGAACTCGCCACGATCGAGCTTGGCGGGTTTGAGCAGCACCGCGTCGGGGATAGCCACCTTGCCGATATCGTGGATGCGCGAAGCATAGGTAATCCGCTTGATATCCGAGTCGTCGAAACCCATCCGCTTGGCCATATGGGCAGTAATAGCCGCAACCCGCTCGGAATGCCGACGGGTGAAAGGGTCTTTAGCATCTATAGTCTGTACCAACACCTCGATAGTGTTATCAAAAGCCTCCTCGAGCTTGACCTTTTCTTCCCAGTAGAAGCGAGAGAAATACAGCAAGAGCATCAGAAACAAAACTGTAAAACCCCCCCAACCCCCAATAAGCGGCGTGGTATAGGCTCGAGCCAGCAACAACCCCACGGGAGCCAGAATCAGAGAACTTTTCCAAAGCCAGCTAAAATTCCCAAACCAAACTTTTCGTAGAGTAGCCCCGGTAGCCAGATGAATGACGTAGGTGACAGCAGAGATATTGATAAATAAAAAAGCTATTGAAGCCAGCATAATGCCGATGCCTTCGTTGAGATAAATACCGATACTGCCGGGGATAATCTGACCGTGGGTCGTGGTTAAATTCCAGACCAATCCGCTGATGCCGGTAGCTATGGCTTGCTGGGTTCGATTAAAAAGGTCTTTGAACCAGGGGAAGGAGGGTTTGCCTGTATCTATATCAAAGCTGAATATAAAGACAAGCAAGGGGGCCATCCAAAGCGGTAGAGCAATGGATGAAGCCAAGGCAATCACAAATAGATGCGACATGCCAGCACTGAAAGGTAGTTTTACCTGGGTTCTTTTGCTGATAAACACCAAAATAGCCCAGAAAGCAGGGTCGAACCAACTGCTTGGATTTTGGTAGGCGAATGCGATTAAGAAGTATTCAACCGCTAAAAACCCAACTAGAAGAGAGGAGATGAACAAGAGAACTTTAGTTGGGGGAAGCTCCAAACGCTTTCGCACAGGGCAAGTGTATAGCCAGTTTTAAAAAAACCAAGTGCAGGCATCACAAGCCTGCACTAAAAGTGTTTTTCTAGGTTGAGGTTATTTCCATTCAGCGCCAGCGCCAGCAGCCATTGCAAGAGCAATCAAGGAGGAAATTACCAGAGCGATTTTGAAGGCGACGTTTTTCATGATGTCCTCCCGGACGTGTTGTGGAAGCGGTTTTTTCTGCTTCCAACTGGGGGAGAGAATACCCATAAGACACCATGCCGTCAATAGGCAAAGCCACTCAAAGTCTTGATTTTGACCCAATCAAAACTGCAATAAAAACACAAACTGCCAAATTTTGCGCCTGCAACGACAGGCTGAATAAAGCCTATCAAGCGCTTTGTCGGTACGCTGTGATATTTGAACCAAAAATTTCGGGTCGGCGTTACGTACCAAGACCCAGTATGGGTTATATGGGTTAGTTGTGGGTGAACGAAGGAGAGTTGAAATAGGGCTTGATAAGGAGAGTTGAAATAGGGCTTGATGATGTTGGGTGGTGTTATATCCTGCTTTTTGGGATGGGGCTAGGGGAGGTTTGGCAGTTTGCTCGAGTGGGAATTGATCGCGAGATTTCATCTTGGCTTCTTGAAAGCGTTTCAAACTCATAGTTTGGTGGTTTTACTTGACCTGGAATACCAACACGGCACAGTACAAACAACGACTCGCAACTTGGTTGACACAAGGAGCCGATATGGTTGGCGATAGCTACAAACCTGCCCAAGAGGTTCACTCGACGAATCCCTGGTGGCGGGTGATGTGCCTGACTGGGGTGGACTACTTTTCCACCTTGGGATATCAGCCAGGAATAGCGGCACTTGCAGCGGGGGCGCTTTCTCCCATAGCTACCTTGATTCTGGTGCTAGTAACCTTGTTTGGGGCACTGCCCATGTACCGCCGGGTGGCTCAAGAAAGCCCGCACGGCAATGGTTCGATTTCGATGCTGGGGCATCTGCTCGAGGGCTGGTGGAACAAACTGCTGATCCTGGCCCTGCTGGGTTTTTTGGCTACCGACTTTGTTATCACCATCACCCTTTCCGCTGCCGACGCTTCGGCTCACATCATCGAAAACCCTTTTGCGCCGCACTGGTTGAATCACCCGGTGCTTATCACCCTAGTGCTGGTGGCCTTGTTGGGGGCGATATTTCTGATGGGTTTCCGCGAGGCTATTGGAGTTGCGGTGCTCTTGGTGGTGGCTTATTTGGCCTTGAATGTGGTGGTGGTGGTGGTGGGTTTTCAGCAGTTGGTTCAACAGCCCCATCTGATACCCGACTGGGCGCGGTTGCTGAGCATCAACTATGCCGACCCGCTCGCGGTGACAGTAGCCGCTCTGCTGGTCTTTCCGCGATTGGCTCTGGGACTTTCGGGTTTCGAGACCGGGGTGGCGGTTATGCCGCAAGTTAAGGGTGATCCTGGTGATAATCCTGGGTATCCCCAAGGCCGTATCCGCAACACCCAGAAGTTATTGACCACAGCAGCTTTGATCATGAGCGTGCTGCTGGTGACGACCAGCCTGATTACCATTTTGCTGATTCCCGCACAGGCTTTTCAGAGTGGTGGTGAGGCCAACGGGCGAGCCCTGGCCTATTTGGCCCACCGCTATTTGGGCAATGTCTTTGGCACGGTCTACGACATCAGCACCATCCTGATTTTGTGGTTTGCGGGGGCCAGTGCCATGGCGGGCCTCTTGAATATCGTGCCCCGCTATTTGCCGCGCTTTGGTATGGCCCCCGAGTGGGCCGGGGCTACCCGCCCCCTGACCCTGGTGTTTACCCTGATTTGCTTCGTTGTGACCCTGATTTTTAGGGCTAGTGTGGATGCCCAGGCTTCGGCTTATGCCACCGGGGTACTGGTGGTGATGACCTCGGCAGCAGTGGCGGTTACGCTCTCAGCACACCGTAAAGGTCAGCGCACCGCAGCCGTGGCCTTCGCGTTTATCGGGGTGATTTTGCTATACACCCTGGTGGTCAACGTAGCCGAACGCCCAGAAGGTCTTCAGATTGCTACAGTGTTTATTGCCAGCATTCTGGTAGTGTCTTTTTTATCTCGCCTGTATCGTGCGCTCGAGCTGCGGGTGGAAAAAGTTCAACTCGACCCCCTGGCCGAGCACTTTTTGCGGGATGGGGTGAGCGAGGTGCGGCTGATCGCACATCACCGTCAGCATGGTGCGGCCTACGAGTACAGCCAGAAGGAAAGGCGCATACGCCAGGAAACCCATCTGCCCGAGGATGAGTCGGTTTTGTTTGTCGAGGTTGGGGTGGTGGATGCCTCGGAGTTTTCGGGGGTGCTCAAGGTGCGGGGGGTAGAAGTAGGCGAGCATCGTATCTTGCGCACGGAGTCTAGCGCCGTACCTAACGCTATTGCTGCCCTAGGCCTATATCTGCGCGAGCGAACCGGCAAGGCCCCACACATCTATTTCGAGTGGGGCGAACGAAGCCCCTTGCAAGCGGCTTTGCGCTTCGTTTTGTTTGGGGAGGGTGACGTACCGACTGTAACCCGTGAAATCTTGCGCCGGGCCGAACCCAACCCCGAGCTGCGCCCTGCTACCCATGTAGGTGGCCGCTAGAGCGCTTTTCGACCTTTTACAGCATGAGATGCCATCTGTGCAGTGATATTGTTGCGTACCATGGGCAAAGTAATTCAAAACCGCGATAAGGGCTCGAGCCGCTCGGATACGTGCTTTTCGATGGTCTGGCACATCCCCTGGAAGTTGCCAGAGACCTCCGAAGCCCCAGGCCCTCGAGGTAAGCCGTTCGCTGTGCGTCATAGGCCAAGCCTTCTTTTGTGAAGTGGGAATCGCTGTCCACTTCCACTACCAGCTTTGCCCCAGCACAGTAGGTGCAACAACAATCCATCCCGGCCTACCGCCGTCACCTCACCCATAAATTGTCTTTATGGGGTGCTGCCGGTGCCATCGCTGGCGTTGGGGTCGAAGAGCAAGAGCCGCAAGGGGTAGTTAGAGCCGGAGGCGGGCAGTGTGGAGAGGGTGACGGTTTGTTGGGCACCGGGCGGGAGGGTGAACTGCCCCAGCTTGAAGCTATCTCCAGGGCGCAGGAGGGGAAGTTCGATAGGCTGGCCCTCGAGCCATACCATCCCCCGCGCCGCCCCACCGTCGGCAGTGAGTTGCAGCCCCACGCTATGAACTACCTTGCTGGGGTTATTCAGCTCGAGGGTATAGGTATAAAGCTGGCCCCAACTGCCGCGAATCTTCTTGCCGTTGCCCGCTTGGAAGGTGCCTTCACCCAGGCTGAGCTGGAGTGAGCTACCAGCGGTATAGCTGCGCTGCACGCGGGTCTCGAGGCTGCCCAGGCGATATACCGGCCCGTTACTATAGGTCTCTAGGGGTGGTTCATCCTCTCCCGGAGCTTTGGCGTACACGTCCAGCACGGCGCTGGGGCCTTGGGTAACGATAGCCTCGAGCAACCCACTGACCACCTGTTTGCTGCCCATAACCACTTGGCTTAGCTCGAGTTGGCTGCCCGGCAGAAGCTCAACCAGTTGCCCGACCCGGCCCCAGTACAACTCGAGCCAGCGCTTGGTGGCGATATGCCCGGCATAAATCTCGTCGGCTACGGGGCCTGCCCAAGCATCGCTAACCCACACCCAGACCTCTTCCTGCGAGGGATTGGACAAGCGCAGGTGCAGCTCGAGCGGGGTGGAGGCGGTGTTCTTGTGGTGATACACCAGCCGTATGCCCGCATTCGCACCAAACTGGTAATGAAAAAGTCCGCGCGTGGCGGAGATATTTTCGGGGTCGTTGGAGAGCAAAAGCTGAGTAGCGTGGCTATTGGGGGCGGGCACCTGGCTCAAGGTGAGGGTGGTGGCTCCTACAGCTAAAGTGCGCTGCTGTTCAAGCTCGAGAGGAGGCTGAGCCGGGATATTGAGGCCACTCAGGCCGTTCCAGACCAGCACCCGCTGGGCGGCTTGTTGGATAAAGCTCGAGGGAATCGGGTCGCCGGTGAGCCAGACCTCGGGCGCACCCTGGCCCCAAGCCAAACCCAATAGGAGGAGCAATCCCAGCAGTCTCATGGTTTGAACTTTACCCCAGGTGGCTCTATAGAGGGATAAAAGGTATTAAGGGCTCTTAAGCATCGTCCAAATTAGCCCCGAACCTATCGCGGTTCTCTGCTCAGATGGGCACAGTCAATAGGCCCAGGCTATCCCAAGGTTCTTTGCGAAAACCGCTCTAGTGGCTTTACTTGGGCAGTATGGGGGCGCACAGACTTGCTTACCAACCTTTGGTTCCCCCACCGCCCTTGTATGGCCCTACCAGGTCTCGAGTAATCCAGCCGCCATAAAACCCTCCGGCTTGGGGATGGGCTTTTTCGCCATCCACGAAACCCTCGAGCGGGTCTAGATAAAAGGCCAGATATCCAGCAAGGGCCTGGAATCCAACCGAAGGCTGTGGGTAGCTCCAGGCAATATTCGGCAGAACCTGACCACTTGCCCGCAGCGTCCAGTACGAGGCTGAGCCCTTCCACTCGCAGAAGCTGTGGCCTGAGGCAGGCTCGAGCAAATCCATGCGAATATCTGCCTGCGGGACATAGTAAACCGGTGGGTGGCTGGTCTCGAGCACCCGGTAGGCCTGGGTGGTATCGGCGATGAGGAGATTGCCCAGCCTGACCTGGACGCGCTTGGGGGTGGCCTCGAGCCGGGGTGGACGCGGATAATCCCATACTGACTCTTGATTGGGCTGAAGATGGGGCATGAACAAAGTTTAGAGGCTTCAGGGTGGTTCTCACAGTGGAGCGGTACAATTCAAGGCAGATGTTGGCTAGGGCCCAAGCCTTTTTCCTCGAGCGCCCGGTGGCACGGGTGGTGGCGTTTTTTACCGCACTCAACCTGCTCACGGTGCTGGGTTTTACCCTGCTGGTTCCGGCCCGACCTATCGAGATTCCAGCCACCTTGCCCATCTACGACCCGGTGCAGACGGCCTGGCGCATAGGTGGGGCCTTGGGGCTATACGCCTTGGTGCTATGGGGGGTACGCCCAGGGCAGCGGGCAACTTGGGAGTTGCTGTTGCTGGCCCTGGTAGGAGCCCTAGTGCTGGGGGGCCTGACCCACTATTATCTGCCGTTTTTGGCACTGGGACTGATTCCGGTGGTGGCCCGCTACTGGATGCCACTATGGGGGGTGTTGCTGCTGGTTGCGGGCATCGTGGGGTTTTCGGCTTGGTGGGCGCTGCGCGAACCCCTGCAAATTACCTTCGAGATTATTCAGACCCAAGGCCCCAGGGGCGGCACGGCCTGGAGCGCCCTGCCCCAGCCGATGGCCTATCCCAATTTGGGGCTGGCCTTCTTCGTGTTTATCGCCTTTTTGTTCGCGGGCTATTCGCTGTTTGCCCTCGAGGTGCTGGTGAGAGAAGCCAGGGCCAGGGAAGAGTTGTGGAACACCCGCCGTGAACTGCTGGAGACTTCGCGCCAGACCGGTATTCTCGAAGAACGCCAGCGCCTGGCCAGGGAGATTCACGATACCCTGGCTCAGAACTTCGCTAGCATCGTGGTGCAACTCGAGGCCGCCGAAGCTGCCTCAGAAAACGAGTCCCCCTCGGGGCGTTATCTGCAACAAGCTCGAGATGCCGCCAGGGAAGGGCTTTCCGAGGCCAGGCGGATGGTTTGGGCCTTGCGCCCGGAAATTTTGGAAAACGCTTCGCTGCCCGAAGCCCTGAGCCGCCTTTTGCGGCGCTGGCAGGAAGAAAGCGGGGTTCAGGCCAGCCTCACCGTCACCGGTGAACCCAGGATGCTGCATCCAGAACTCGAGGTCAGCCTGCTGCGCATCGCCCAGGAGGCCCTGACCAACGTGCGCAAGCATTCCCAAGCCCGCAACACCTCCCTGACCCTTTCCTACCTCGACGACTTGGTGCTGATGGACATCCAGGACGACGGGGTGGGCCTCCAACCCTGGTATGCCTCCAGCGCCGGGGCTGGAACCCTGGTCGGCAACTTCGGCCTGCGCTCGATGCGGGAGCGGGTGGAGCGGCTGGGTGGGATGTTTACCCTCGAGAGCGAACGGGGGCTGGGCACCATTCTGGCCGTGAGCCTGCCCCTCGACCCTCCGGCGGTGACTACCAAAGCAGTGACCTGAGGTTTGGTTCGCTGCTTTCTCTTGGAACCTGGCCCCCCCAACCCTCAACTATGAACCCCATCCGAATTCTCGTGGTAGACGACCATCCAGTAGTGCGGGCCGGGCTGGCGGGCCTGCTCAACTCGCAGCCCGATTTTGAAGTGGTGGGTGAAGCAGGTAACGGCCTCGAGGCTACGGCCTACGTGGAAAATCTGCGGCCCCAGGTGGTTTTGATGGACTTGCGAATGCCCCAGATGGACGGGGTGAACGCCATCCGGCAGATTCGCAGCAACTATCCCAAAACCCAGATATTGGTGCTGACTACCTACGACAGCGACTCGGAAATCGTGCGAGCGGTAGAAGCTGGAGCTACTGGCTACCTGCTCAAGGACGTGCCTCGAGAGGAATTGTTCCGGGCGGTGCGGCTATGTGCTGAGGGCGAAGCGGTGCTCTCGCCACCCATTGCAGCCCGGCTGCTGGGGCGGATGCGCGGCCCGGCTGAGGAGCACTTGTCTACAAGGGAGCTCGAGGTGCTCTCTCTGGTTGCCAAAGGTTACTCGAATAAAGAAGTAGCTCGTGCCCTCAAAATCAGCGAGGCCACGGTGAAAACCCATCTGCTACACACCTTCGGTAAGCTGGGCGTGGATGACCGTACGGCGGCGGTGACGGTAGCTCTCGAGCGCGGGATATTGCGGCTGGAAGGATAGCTCAGCGTATAATCCGGCTGTGGTTGACCCGGTTGCCTTCGGCGTATTTCTGATAGCAGCTCTCGCGCTCGCGGCGGCTCCGGGCCCCGGTATGCTCTACGTGATGGCAATCAGCCTCAGGGGTGGGCGCAACGAGGGCTTGAAAGCCTCGGTGGGGACGGCAGTGGGTGGCTTGTTCCACGTTTTGGCTGCGGGCATAGGAATCTCGGCCCTGCTGATGACCTCGGTGGTGGCTTTCAGCGTGGTCAAGTATGCAGGGGCGGCCTACCTGATTTATCTGGGCCTACGGACGCTGCTCAGCCGCGATGAGGCCCACGTTGCCGACGAAAATCGACCCCAGAAAAGCCAAGCCCTGCTCCAGGGCATTCTCACCGAGGCCCTCAACCCCAAGACGGCCTTGTTTTTCCTGGCTTTCATCCCCCAGTTCGTCCACCCGCAGCTCGGGCACGTGTTTTGGCAGTTCGTGATTTTCGGGGTGGTGTCGGTGTTTCTCAATACCTCCGCCGATGTCGTCGTGGCGATACTAGCCGGGCCGATTGGAAGGCGACTGAAAAGCAGTCAGCGCTTTCGCAGCAACCAAAAAGTCCTCACCGGGCTGATGCTGATTGGCCTGGGAACCTACGCGGCGCTGTCCGACAGCAAACGATAGTCGGGATGCCCTATGTCTGAAAGACCCTTAGAGTTCGCCCCCAGCAACGAGACCGAGCGCCGCGCGGCGCTGGTCGAGGAGTTCGTGAACGAAGTGCTACGGCTGCCCTGGACGCTCGTCACCGATGGGACAACCCTGGTGGACTTCGAGGGTGTGCGCACCGAGCTCGAGCTGAGTGAAGCCTGCCAGGAGCACTACGGGATGGGACTTGGGCATCTTCATTTCCAGATGCCGCTATATCTGCTGCTGGACGAACTCGAGGCTGCCCGTCAGCGACGCGACTTCCCCAACTAAGCCTGCTCGAGCGCTTCTTTCTGGGTTTCCTCGTCGGGCTGGCCCGCTGGGTACTGCCCATTGAAACAAGCCAGGCACACCGGCCCGCCGATGGCTTGGCGTACTCCAGCCTCGCTCAAAAAGGCCAGCGAGTCGGCTCCGATAAAGTGGCGGATTTCCTCGACACTGTGGGTGCTGGCGATGAGTTCCTTGCGGGCGGCGGTGTCAATGCCGTAGTAGCAGGGGTGCTTGATGGGCGGGGCGGAAATCCGCACGTGGACTTGGGTCGCGCCCGCGTCGCGCAAAAGCTGCACGATGCGCCCAGAGGTGGTGCCGCGCACGATGGAGTCGTCTACCATCACCACCCGTTTCCCCTTCACCGCGGGCGTGGCCGCCAGCTTGAGCTTGACCTTGAGGTCGCGCAGCTCTTTGGTGGGTTGGATAAAAGTGCGTCCGGCGTAGGGATTCTTGTACAGACCGTAGTCGAAGGTAATGCCGGAGGCCCGGCTAAACCCGATGGCAGCACCCATTCCCGAGTCCGGGACAGGAATCACCACGTCGGCCTGGGCGGGGGATTCTTGTGCCAAGACTTCTCCCATGCGCACCCGGCTCTCGTGGATGCCGATGCTGTCCAGTACGGAGTCGCCTCGTGCAAAATAAATCCACTCGAAGGCGCAGGGGGTGGGGTGGGGCTCGAGTACCTGCATCGAGCACAGCTTGCCCCTCACCCCGCCTTCGGCTCCCCTCTCCCTTAGGGAGAGGGATTGGGGGTGAGGGTTCGGCTCTACCCACACCAACTCCCCAGGTCGCACGTCCCGTACAAAATCCGCGCCGATCAGGGTCAGGGCAGGCGGCTCGGAGGCGAAGACCCAGCCCCCGTTGGGTAGCTTGCCGATGACAAGGGGACGCACCCCGTTGCCGTCGCGCAGCGCCAGGACAGTGTGCCGATCCATCAGCACCACGCTAAAGCCGCCCTCCAGCTCGCGCATGGCCCGCGCGGTGGCCTCCACGAGGGAGAGCTTGGAGTACCGCGCGATGAGGTTAATCATGACTTCGGTATCGTTGGTGGTCTGGAACACTGCGCCGTGCTCGAGCAAGTTCTGGCGAATCTCCTTGGCGTTGACGAAATTGCCGTTGTGGGCGATGGCCAGAATGCCCTTGGAACTGCGTACGGTGAGCGGCTGGGCGTTGAAGCGCAGGTTGGAGCCGGTGGTCGAGTAGCGGGTGTGCCCGATGCCAAGTTTCGCGCCGGGCAGCCGCAGCATATCCAATCGGGCCTCATCGAAAACCTGGCTGACCAGCCCCAGGTCTTTCTCCACCCTCACCTCGAGCCCGTCGCTGACGCACATCCCGGCAGCTTCCTGGCCCCGGTGCTGGAGGGCGAAAAGCCCCAAGTGCAGCATCCCCGCGACATCGGCGGGCTCAGGACTCCAGACCGAGATGATGCCACATTCCTCGTGGGGCTTGTCTGATTCGATGAAGGATGAAGGATGAAGGATGAAGGGGTCGTCGGCCTCAATCCTTTGGCCTTTATCCTCTATCGGCACTTCGCGCTTCACGGCAGCACCTTCCGCAGCGGTTTTTCCCAGACCTGGCGCAGCTCGTCCAC
>JADMIM010000030.1 GCA_015478585.1 Thermaceae bacterium
CCTTCGGCGATAGCCCTACCCGTGCGGGCATTGTCCCCGGTGAGCATCACCCCTTGTACACCCAAGTTTTTCAGCTCGGAGAGCGCGTTGACCGCATCCGAACGGGGTTCGTCGCGGATGGCGATCAGACCCAGCAGCTTGGGGGGGTTCATCAGCACCACCACGGTTTTGCCCTGGGTTTCGAGCTTTTGAAGCTGCTGAGTGAGCGCCATCGGCAGAGGATTCAGCTCAACGGCGTATTTGGGCGAGCCGACCACCAACGTCCGCCCCGCGACTTTGGCTGTTGCGGCCTTGCCTTTGAGGGCCTGTCCGTCGGTAGAGGCCGGGATTTGCAGCTTGGATTCGCGGGCCTTTTCCAGAATGGCTTTTGCCAGCGGGTGCGAAGAACCCTGTTCCACAGCGGCAGCCAGGCTCAAGAGTTCGGTCTGGGAGACCTCGAGGGGAATCAAATCTGTCACTTTCGGTTTACCCGCCGTCAAAGTTCCGGTTTTGTCGAAGGCCACGGTTTTCACGCTGCCAAGGGTTTCCAGCACGGCTCCACCCTTGATCAGCAGGCCGCGCCTGGCTCCGGCGGAGATGCTCGAGGTAATGGCCGCAGGCACGCTCAGAACCAGGGCACAGGGGCAGCCAATCAGCAGCAGGGCCAGCCCCTTGTAGAGCCATTCGTGCCACCCTCCACCCCAAAGCAGGGGCGGTACTACTGCGACCAGCGCGGCCACCAGGAGGACTCCCGGCGTGTAGTACCGGCTAAAGCGGTCAATGAAGCGAGCCGTGGGGGCCTTGGATTCCTGGGCCTCTTCGACCAGGTGCAGGATACGGGCAATGGTGTTGTCCTGTGGGTCTTTTTCCACCCGCACCGTGAGCACCCCATCGGTATTGATTGAACCAGCATAAACGCTGTCTCCCGGCCCCTTATTGACCGGTACAGATTCGCCGGTCACGGGTGAGTCGTCGAGGCTGGACTGCCCAGTGAGAATCGTCCCATCGGCAGGAACCCGGCCACCGGGCTGCACCTGCACGGTCTGACCGACTTTTAGCTCACTCGCCGGGACTTCGTGGGTGTGAAGGCCCTGGCCGTCCCCGTGACCCTCTTCGTGAACCACCAGGGCCGTCTTGGGCGTGAGGTTGGCCAGGGCCTTGATGCCTGCCCGTGCCCGGCCTGCGGCTACGCCCTCCAAAAGCTCTCCTACAGCGAAGAGGAACACCACCACCGAGGACTCTGGCGCGGCATCAATCAGAATCGCCCCCAGCACTGCCACCGTGACCAGGGTATTGATGCCAAAGGGATTGCCCAGTCGGGCTGATCTCCAAGCTTTGAGGGCCAACGGCCACACCCCCACCAAGGTGGCAGCGATATATCCCCAGCGGGCTAGCGCAGGTTCCACCCGGCCAAACCCGAAAGCCAGCGCCAGCAGCGCCCCGGTGGTCAGCA
Source organism: Thermaceae bacterium (assembly GCA_015478585.1). Classification (GTDB taxonomy): domain Bacteria; phylum Deinococcota; class Deinococci; order Deinococcales; family Thermaceae; genus Meiothermus. Next base: position 1,433 of record JADMIM010000030.1, read on the forward strand.
CCAACCGCCCCTGCTTGGTTTTGTACCAGGGCTTGGCCTCATCTAGAGAGTCGTGCTCGAGGACATGGCTAGGCTGCTCGGTGGGTGCGGCAGGGCCACTGCGGAATTTGGGCTCGTAACCGATGCTACGGATGTCGGCCTCGAGCTTATCCCTAGGAGTCACGCTCTCGTCCAGATTGAACCGCAGAACCTGCGTGGTGAAAACCACCCTGGGGTTGCTGGCTCCAGGGGTACGGCTTACCAGCACCTCGATTTTGTTGGCGCAGTCGGCGCAATCCATACCTTCAACCAGGTAGCACAGTTCAGCAGCAGCCTTGGGGGTCTTAGCACTCATGGATTTCTCCTCCTGAGAACGGAAATTCAATATCTGAATAATCGCTCAAGTAAAGAATAGCAAAGAGGTCGAGACTCCGCAAGCCGGTCAAATCTGCGGCAGGGGTGACACTGCTATTGGCCCTCGAGCTGCTCGCTGGCTGGGCGGTATGGCACAGGTTTTCCCAAAAACCGTTCCAGCTCGTAGGAAGCGCTGTGAGTGTGTATGCCTTTAGGGGCAACTGGGCCAGCCAGATACCAATCCCACCGGCTACAGGAATACTATCTGGGTCAATTTGGTATTAGACCTCAAGGCCCCATTCAATGGACTACCGCAGGAATCAAATCCATACCGTCAGGGTATCGCAGCAATCCAGCTTTGCTTCCGGGGCGATCGGTCTGTCCATACTGAAAAACCACTTGTCGGGTAGACCGATCTACGACCAGAACCCGGTGCCGCCGGTCATCGGTGAGGACAATTTTACCGCTGGGCAGACCCAGAGCTACCGAGGGGTGGTCAAGGCGGTGCTGGGCATCGGTGGGAGCGTATTTCCACAATACCTTACCCTTCAGGCTCACCTCGAGCACTGCCCCAGGATTAGACCAATCCACGACCAGGATGCTGCCCCAGGGGGTGTAGTTGGCATCAGATGGGTAACTCAGCGGCAAGGGAATCTCTTGTAGCCGCCGCCCGTACAAATCGGTGATTGCTAGACGGTGGCCCACGATCTCGGTCACAATCAGCCGATCCCGGCCTAGGGGAAAGGCCCCGTTGGGCTTATTGAAGTAGCCGTCCGCATTGCGGCAGACTCCAGTTTTGCCCAGCACGCGGATGAGTTTGCCCTCGGGAGAGAGCAAAAGCACCCGACAATTACGGATATCGGCTACAGCTAACAGGCCAGAGGGCAGGGGAACCAGGTCATCGGGACGGTTGAGTCGGTCAAGGGTATGACCAGGAACACCAGGTTGACCATAGCGCCAAAGGGACTGGCCTTGGGGGTAGCGAACCTTGCCCATGATATGAGCATCGGGATCGGTCACATAGGCATAACGTCCATCGGGAGCGAAGAATACGTCATCGGTGTAGCGAAACGGGGTACCAAGCTCTAGGGTACGGATCAACTTCCCCTGAGCATCGAGTTCGACCAAACGGTGGTTTCCGGCATCGGCGATAACCAATCCTTGACCAAGCAGCGGCGGCGAGGCTGGAGCTTGGGCCAGGGCTACAAGGCTGAACAACACAGGAAGCAGGGCTGATTTGAGGTTCATAATCTCTAACGCCAGTCTATATCACCTCTATTCGGAAAAGGGACTAGCCAAAGGGACGAACAGTAGGATTTGAGGGAAAATCTCCACAAGTAGGACGACCCCAGTAGAGCTTGAGTTCACGGCTGGGCGGTGGCGTTGGTTAGCTTCTGGCCCTGGAAAGGTTCCTATGCCTCGGAGGTGGCCGACCCTCGAGATCAGCTGCTTCACCTAGAAAACGTAATTAAAAGGCATGGCTCTCACAGACCTTCTACAGGTGCGGTCTCGAGCCCCGCTATAGCCTGGCGCAAAGGGTCGGGGATGCGTGCCGAGTGGTTCCCCTCGAGCCACACCACCACCGCGCCCACTCGAGCTGCGAGTTGCCCCTGGGCCCAGATTTCACTCAGGGTATTGAAGCTGGAGTTTCCTACCCGCGTAACCCGAGTGCCCACCTCGAGGTGCTCTCCCAGATGCACCGGACGCAAAAAATCCACCTCGGCCCTGGCTAGAATAAAGTTCCCCCCGCCCCCATCTGAGCCAATGGCCCGGAAATAGTGCATCCGGCCCAGTTCGGCGTAGGTCAGATACACCGCGTTATTGACGTGCCCGAGAGGGTCGAGGTCGCGGAAGCGGACTTCGATAGGGGTGCGGATAGGGAAATGGGTCATGGGGTCTAGTCTAAGCAATGCGCAAAGAGCAGAGGGCCCAGGGCTGCAAACTCAAAGGCCCTCTGCGTTGTTCTCACGGTTCATGGCTCATTGCTCAAGGCCCCTTACTCGAATAGATTAGAGGCAATGCCCCGCCCTTATGCCTCTACGCGCCCACTGGTGGTGATGCACCAGGGCCAAAGCCGCTGGTATTCGCCCTTGTTGGCCGCCGCTACGAGCCACAGTCTGCCGCTGTTCATCCACACCGCTACGCCAGGAGCCGCTTTGGAAGCGGCCATTGCAGGAATGCAGGCCCTCAACATGGCCGGAGCCATCCTCGAGGATCCCGGATTGCAAATCTTGGCGCTGGACGCAGTGAACAACCTCGAGGCCGAAGCCCAAGCGGCCCGACGAGTAGACCTGGTGCTACCTGAAAACACCGGGCCACGCGGGTTTTACCTCGAGCCCATCGCACTGTCGAACCTGCTGCGCCGCCATGCCTTTGGCGACCGGGCGGTATGGATTGGCCCAGCCAGAGCCGAGCTGGCCCAGGGTTTACGCGGGCTCAGCAAAGTCTCGGTGTTGAGCCGCAACTACCCTGAAGGCGAGGGCTTTCTGAGCCTGATTCCCACCCCCCAGCGCGGCGTGGTGGGGGTGGCCGACGTGCAGTCGGAGGTGGTGGCACGGCAAGCCGACGTGGTGATTTATGCCGGTGGAACCCTCCCGGTGAATCTGCTCCAGCCCTATCACACCCTGGTGGCCCTCAAGCCCGTCTCGAGCGAGGTTCTGCGGCTGGTGGGCGACTTCGTGGCCCCTGAGGAATTGCTGCGCTTTCATCTGGCGACGCTCTTGGAGCCGCTCGGATGCCCCTTACCCCCGGAAGCTTTTACGATTTAGGGCGGTTGGTGGAATCAATAGTGCAGGTTCATCAGGATCAAACTGCCTTTCCAGCAGATATTTTTGCCAGTTCCAAGCAGTAAAAATACAGGGGGCCGCGATTTTAAGAAAACCTCCTTGGCATAAAACCCCTGCATTAGCGTTCCTCGAGCACCCCTTGTCGCAACAGCCCCGGAATAATCGGCTCCCCTACCCGCAATAGCGCGTAGCTCCCCAACCTGCGGGCAGTAGTTTTAAGCAGGCGCAGATGGGCCTCGAGTGCCCCTTGATAGGCTTGTACCTCGGCCCTGCCGACCTCGAGCCGCCCTCCCGTCTCCACATCCCGCAAGAGGGCCTCGCTCGAGCCCGGCGAAAGTTCCTCGGGAGCCATAACCTGCACCAGGACGACGCGCCTCAGCCGCTGCAACAGCCGCGACCAGTCCAGCTCATCCAGGCCGTCGGTCAGGAGAACCATCACCCCTTTGGGTCGGGGGATTCGCAGCAGTACAGAAGGGCCGTCCCTGACAGGTTGTACCGCTTTGCGAAAGCGCCCTGCGCCCCAGACAAAAGCCCCCTCCGACTTCGCCGAACCTGCCAGCAGCCGGAAAACCCGCTCGGCGTACTCGGCTTTGCCCAATAGCCCCATGCTGGGCGAGCCATCCAGAAAAAAGCTGAAGCGCGCCGGAGCCTCAGCCTGGAAAACACGGGTGTAGAGCCGTCCGGTACGGGCGTAGGCCTGCCAGTCTATGAAGCGCGGCTCGTCCCCCTGGGCATAGCCGCGCAACTCGTAAAACTCAAGTCCCCGTCCGGGCCGGGCCTGGGTGCGCTCTCCGGCGAAGGGCTGGGTGGGGCGGGTGCGGATGCGGTATCGAGAAGTCATGGTTGATAGCTGATGGCTGAAAGCTGAAAGCAAAAAAGCCTTTGGCCTTGAGCTCTCTGCTCATTTTGGCATCGTCCGGCGCAGCAAGTCTTGGAGAATATTTTCTACGCTCACGCCTTCAAACTGGGCTTCTTCGGTGAGCAGCAACCGGTGAGACAGAGCGGGCCTGGCCGCCGTGCGTAAGTCGTCCCAGTCGAGGTGGGCGCGGCCTGCGAGGTAGGCCAGAGAACGGGCCAGAGCCAGCCAGGCTTTGGCTCCTCGAGGCGAAAGCCCCATCCGCAAATGTTTCTCCTCCGAGGCCAGCTGGGCGGTGTTGGCAATGGCCTCCAAGGCGGGCTGGCTCACCACCACTTGAGCTAAATCGGCTCGAGCCCTGGGCAAATCTAGCCCGGATATCGGCGCAGGCGAGGCCGGTTCCTCGGAGAGAATCCGTGTCCAGATAGCTCTGGGCGGAGCCTGAAAGCTGATTTTGGACATGAAGCGGTCGAGCTGGGCCTCGGGCAAAGGGTAGGTGCCTTCCAGCTCCAGCGGGTTCTGCGTTGCTAGCACTAAAAACGGCTCAGGGAGGGCGTAGCGCGTGCCGCCCACCGTGACCCCACCTTCCTGCATGGCCTCGAGCAAAGCCGACTGGGTTTTGGGTGTGGCTCGGTTGATTTCGTCGGCCAGTAGCACCTGGGCGAAGACTGGGCCTTGGCGGAAGACGAAGTGGCTGTCCTCCAAAATTTCGGTTCCGGTGACATCGGCAGGCAGCAAATCGGGGGTGAACTGAATGCGGCGGTACGAGAGTCCCGAAGCCTCTGCAAAAGCCTTTGCCAACAGGGTTTTGCCCAGACCTGGAAGCCCCTCGAGCAGGGCGTGCCCACCCGCCACCGCTGTCGCCAGCAGTTCGCGGATGACCCGCTCCTGACCAAAGAGCACCGCACAGAGGGAAGATTCCAATGACGAGAGGTCGCCTCGAAGGTCGCTCACACCCCGACTATACTGTGTTAGACAAGGACAAAACCTAATCTCAGACACTACAGAAAGTCATCAGGGTGTTTGACCTAAGACCTAAGACGTAAGACACTTTAGCTGTGTGGATTTTGGGCATTGACACCTCTTGCGACGACACTGGCGTGGGAATCGCACGCGACGGCAGGGTGGTATCGAACCGGGTAGCCTCGCAGACCCTGTTACACGCTCAGTACGGCGGGGTGGTGCCGGAGCTGGCCTCGCGCGAGCACACCCAGGTGATTGACGGCCTGGTAGAACTCGCCCTCGAGGACGCAGGAATCTCGCTGCGAGAGCTTGATGTGGTGGCTGCGACCAAGGGGCCGGGGCTGATTGGGGCCTTGCTGGTGGGCTATACCTACGGCAAAGGATTGGCCTTCGCACTGGACAAGCCGTTCGTGGCAGTACATCACCTCGAGGGCCACATCTACGCCGCCCTAGCCGAGCATCCCCAGGTCGAGCCGCCCTTCCTGGCGCTCATCGCCTCGGGCGGACACACCCATCTGTTCGAGGTGCAGGGTTGGGGCCAGTACAAGCTGATCGGGGCCACGCTAGACGATGCCGCAGGCGAGGCCTTTGATAAAGTCGCGCGGCTCTTAGGCCTGGGCTATCCGGGTGGGCCGGAGATCGAAAGACTCGCCAGGGAAGGGAATCCTGAAGCGGTTGGGTTGGGGGTTCCGCTCAAAGACCAGAGCGCCTTCGCTTTTAGTTTTTCGGGCCTAAAAACGGCAGCGGCCAGGGCGATTGAAAAGGGTTTCAGGCGAGCCGACATCGCCGCAGCTTTCCAAGGTGTAGCCGTCGAACACCTGGCCTCAGTGATTGCCAGGGCGGTGAAAGCCACCGGCTATTCAACCCTGCTGGTAGCCGGTGGGGTGGCCCAGAACCGAGCCTTACGGGAGCGGCTCGAGGATACCAACCTACGGCTTTTGTTTCCTCCCAAGGGCCTGGCTACCGACAACGGCGCAATGATTGCTCTGGCTGCCTGGCGCACCTGGAACGGCCAGGGGAACGCACTAAACATTCCGGCCCAACCCTATTTACCCCTGGCGACCTGACCCCCTGGTGAGGATTTATCCAGATAAACCCCGTGCTTAAAGCGCCCTTGCCACAAATACCCCTCTCATTCTCATCTGGACAGGGTACAATCCGCTTTGGTTATGTTGCCCTGGATAAACAAATTACTGGATAACAACGAGCGCAAGGTGGCCCGCTACTGGAAAGAAGTGGTGGAACCGACCAATGCCCTCGAGGACGAGATTTCCAAGCTATCAGACCTGGCCGCCGCCTATGCTGCCTTGCGCGAGGAGCACCAAAATGGGAAGAGTCTCGAAGAACTCCTTCCCCGCACCTTCGCCCTCACCCGCGAGGCCGGTAAGCGCTTTCTGGGGCTGCGCCACTACGACGTGCAGCTCATCGGCGGAGCGGTGTTGCACGAGGGCAAAATCTCCGAGATGAAGACTGGCGAGGGCAAAACCCTGGTCGCCACGCTGGCCGTAGCCCTCAACGCCCTCACCGGCAAGGGCGTGCACCTGGTTACCGTCAACGACTACCTGGCCAAACGCGACTCGGAGTGGATGGCCCCCATCTATAAGGGTCTGGGCCTTAGCGTGGGAGTGGTGCAAAACGGCACTCACCCCGATGACCGCCGCGCCGCCTACCTCAGCGATGTGACCTATGTGACCAACTCCGAGCTGGGCTTCGACTACCTGCGCGACAACATGGCGACTGCCCCCGAGGGGCTGGTGCTGCGCCACGATACCCCCCTGCATTTCGCCATCGTGGACGAGGTAGACAGCATCCTGATTGACGAGGCCAGAACCCCCCTCATTATCAGCGGCCCAGCCGAAAAAGCCACCGACATGTACTACCGCATGGCCGAGCTTGCCAAGAAACTCGAGAAGGGCGAGAAGGCCCCGCCCGGCAGCAAGGAAGACCCCACCGGCGACTACACCATCGAGGAGAAGCAAAAGGCCGTTCACCTCACGCTGGTCGGCATCGCCAAGGCCGAGAAGATGCTGGGGATCGAGGGCATCTTCAATACCGAGAACATGGAGTTGGCCCACATGCTCACCCAGGCGGTGCGGGCCAAGGAACTCTACTTCAAAGACCGCGAGTACATCGTCCAGGAGGGCACTGACGAGGATGGGCGCAGGGCCCAGCAGGTGGTTATCGTGGACGAGTTCACCGGGCGCTTACAGCCTGGGCGACGCTTTGGTGAGGGCCTACACCAGGCTATCGAAGCCAAAGAGGGCGTGAAAATCGAGCGCGAGAACCAGACCCTGGCCACGGTCACGTACCAGAACTTCTTCCGCCTTTTCGAGAAGACAGCAGGCATGACCGGAACCGCCAAAACCGAGGAAAAGGAGTTCCAGGATATCTACGGGATGGACGTAATTACCATTCCCACCAACCGTAAGGTCATCCGCGACGATGCCTCGGATGTGGTGTACCGCACCGAACGCGGCAAGTTCTTCGCCGTGACCGAAGAAATCGCCGAGAAGTTCGAGAAGGGACAGCCGGTCTTGGTGGGCACCATTTCGGTAGAAAAGTCGGAGCGCCTGAGCATAATGCTCAAGGAAGTGCGGCACTTTCTACCACGAGTGGAGGCTCGAGTCCAACTTTTCCTCAAAACCTCCGAGAAGCAGAGCGGCGAAGGCTGGGACAAGCTGAAGAAGGTTTTGGAGCGCCCCGGAAGTTTGAGGGAGCAGGAACTCGAGCCTTTCGAGGGGCAAATCCCGGCTAAGGGCAACCTCCGCACCGGCTGGGACTGGCTGAAGAAAACCGTCCACACCGCCGACCTGATCCGCAAGGGCATTCCCCACCAGGTTCTGAACGCCAAGTACCACGAGAGGGAATCGGAGATCGTAGCCCAGGCCGGGCGCAGCAAGACCGTTACCATTTCGACCAACATGGCCGGGCGCGGTACCGACATCAAGCTGGGGGGCAACGCTGAGTACCTGGCGGCGGCGCTCTTGGAGAAAGAGGGCTTCAACCGCTACGAGTGGCAGGTCGAGCTATTTATCAAAAAGGCCGCGGGTGGGGCCAACGAGGAAGCCGCGCAGATGGCCGCCGAGTTGGGCGTGCGCCCGGAAATCGTGGAGGAAATCCGCCGCTTGCGCGACACCTGCGCCGCCGACGAGGGACGGGTCAAAGAGCTTGGCGGGCTGCACATCCTGGGCACTGAGCGCCACGAGTCGCGCCGGATTGACAACCAGTTGCGCGGACGCTCCGGGCGGCAAGGCGACCCCGGCTCCAGCCGCTTCTACGTATCCTTCGACGACGACCTGATGCGTTTGTTCGCGTCTGAGCGCATCATCGGGATGTTAGACCGCATGGGCTTCGACGACAGCGAGCCCATCGAAAACGGGATGGTCACCAACTCCATCGAGCGGGCACAAAAGCGCGTGGAAGACCGCAACTTCGGCATCCGCAAGCAGCTCTTGCAACTCGACGAGGTGATGGCCAAGCAGCGCGAGGTGGTCTACGCCCAGCGCCGCAACGTGTTGCTGGGCAACGACGAAGCCGTACGCGAAGGAGCTATGGGCATGGTCGAGGACGCGGTGGACAGCCTGGCCTCCAACTTCCTCAACCCCCAGCAGCACCCCGAGGACTGGGATATCGAGGGCCTTAGGAGCAGCGTGGTGGACTACGTGCCTTCGCTCGAGACCTTCGATTTTGCAGCCCTGCGTGAACTCAAGGCCGAAGAAGGCCTGGACAAGCTGGTAGAAGCCGCTCACCAGGCCTACGCGGCCCGTGAGGCCGAACTCGAGGCCATGGGGCCAGGTCTGGCTCGAGGGGTGGAGCGCTTCGTAACCCTACAGGTGGTGGACAACGCCTGGAAGGAACACCTGCACAGCATGGACGTGCTCAAGCAGGGCATCTTCCTGCGCGGCTACGGCCAGCGCGACCCTTTCCAGGAGTACAAGCTCGAGGGCACCCGTTTCTTCAACGAGATGATTGGCAACATCAAGTCGGAAGTCACCAAGTACCTGTTCCGCCTCAAGGTCGAGCTGAACCTACAGCCAGTAGAACCCACCCCGATGCCGATGCAATCTGAGCCCCAGCCACTGCCCGCCAATGCCACCCCCAGCTTCGACCCCTTCACCGTGCGCAACTCGCGTCCTTCGACCACCGCCGGAAAGATGAGCCGCCAGGAGCGCCGCAAGCTCGAGCGGGAAGAGAAAAAGAAGAACAAAAGCTAAGTATCTCCACAATAGATTTGCGCTTTAGGGGGTTCCCCGAATCTGATGCTCGCGCCTTCAGGAACGGGCCTTTACCAAGTCATGACCTGCGGATATAGCGCTAGTCAGATTTGGGGATACTTAGCACATCCCACCCTGTAGGGGCGAACCTCGTGCTCGCCCTGCTTTTCTACGTCCCTTCTCTCGAGGGGAACCTTCCGAGGTTGTCACGGTTAGGTGCTTCAAGGATAGACCTTGCTGGACGGGGGGCTTGCGCAGAATCCCCTACCCCCCTTACTAAGGGGGGCTAAAAACCTCGCCAAGGTTATTGTCTAAAGCCGGGTCGGGGCCGTATGGGGGGGGATTTCTAGACCCACCCTACCGGCTACAGGAATACTATCTACCTGAACTTGGTATCACTTCCGGTTTTTGCAGAGACACAAGGTTTTGCATCGGTTTTGGGAACTGGTGAACCGACAAGACGACGATTTGTTGATACATTAAGGCCCTACGATGCCTACTCGCCGCCAATTCCTCGCCGCCGCCAGAGTCGCTGGGCTGGGGCTTGCCGGAGGCGCTGGGGTGATGGTGGCCCAGAGCTATCCATTCAGAATCAACCGCCAACAGCGAAGCCTGCGCGGCCTCGAGCAGCCCCTGCGGCTACTGCAAATCTCTGACTTGCACTATGGCCCTTTTATCCGTGCTAAGTCGGTAGGGGCTTGGGTAGATGCTGCAATGGCGGAAAAACCAGATGTAATCGTGATTACTGGAGATTTGGTGGACGCGGGCTCGAGGATTCAGTGGCGACTTCCCAGCAACAACTTTCTGACCCCCGACCTCGACTTGTTGGTCGCCGAACTCGGGCGACTTAAGGCCCCGCTGGGGGTTTATAGCATCTGGGGCAACCACGACAACTGGGCTCCCAGGGCTAAGCAGTATTTACAAGAACATCTGCCCAAGGTCGGGATTCAGGTGCTCAACAACCAGGGCTTGCACCTGCGCCCAGACTGCTATCTGGGTGGGGTAGACGATTTCTGGGATGGCCACGCCGATGTGTTTGCGGCCCTGGGCGACTACAAGCCTGGCCCGGCCTGCATAATGCTGGCCCACAACCCCGACTACCTGGATTTCTTCTTTCGCAGGCCAGTGGATTTAGGAATCTGCGGTCACACCCACGGCGGGCAGGTATTCTTGCCCTGGATTGGGGCTCCCTGGACTCCTTCTTGGTATGGCGAGACCTATCTGGGAGGCTGGTATACCCCCGGTCTGAGCCCCACTTCACCGCCGGTATTGGGGTTTGTGTCCAAGGGCTTGGGCATGACCGCGCTGCCGCTGCGCATCAACGCCCCCGCCGAAGTGGTCACGCTAAACTTGCGGCCTATCGCGGTTCTCTGATATTTTGCCGCCCAGAGCGGCGGCAAAATATCAGATGAGCAGGGTAAATAGGCCCAGGCTATCCAAAAGGGTCTTTGCGAAAACCGCTCTATACAAGGCTAAGCCCTCGAGGCTCACCCCGACTGGAAGGGTAACATGGGTCAGTGACCGCCGCCTATCGTTTCGTCGTGAATCGCTACCAACGCCGTCTACAGGGTCTGAGCCGTCCTGTCCGAGTGGCTCATCTCTCCGACTTGCACATCGGCTTCTGGGTTCGCGCGGGGTCACTGGTGCGCTGGATTGAAGCTGTCCAGGCCGAGAAACCCGACCTTATTGTCATGACCGGCGACCTGACCGACTCGGCCCAGCAGCATCAGGTTTTGCCTGCGCTATCAGCCCTAAAAAACCTCGAGGCCCCCCTGGGCGCTTGGGCGGTATGGGGCAATCACGATTACCGCTTCAGCAAATATCAGGTCAAAGATGGGCCTGCACCCTCGAGAAGCCGCAATATTTTTGGCTTAGTTAACCCCCCCAAAGTGCCCATGCATCCACCCCAGGCCCTTGAGGCCGAACTAAACCAGGTGGGGGTGCAGGTGCTGCGCAACAGCGGCCTGTTGCTACGCGAGGATTTGTTCCTGGCCGGGGTAGATGACTTCTGGCACGGCCAGCCTGACCTGAGCAAAGCCCTCGAGCCCAGCCCAGCCCAGAGCGCCCACCTGCTGCTAGCGCACAACCCCGACTACTTGTACGAGGTTGCCAAGTCGCCGTGGCGGGTAGATTTTACCCTCTGTGGTCACACCCACGGCGGGCAGATTATCTTGGGGAGCTATGGCCCACTTTTTACCTCCTCCAACTATGGACAAAAGTTCGCCGGGGGACTGGTAGAAGATCCGGTTCCCGCCTTTATCTCGAGGGGCTTGGGGGTGTCCTCTGCCCCCATTCGGTATCGCTGCGACGCAGAACTGGTGATATTCGACTTCCTGCCGAATTAGCGTTGGGCGGGCGGAGGGCTAAAGGCAGTCTTACGTCGAACGACTAACGCTGAAGGCTTAAAGCGAAATACCAAGGGGTCAAAAGTTACACCAGGACAGTATAATTGCCCCATCAAGAAGCATTGTCTGAGATAGGGTTTGTGTTTTTAGTTTTTGACTTTGAGCTTTTGGCCTTTGGCATGGGATGTTCGATGTTTAGCGTTTTGCATCTTGCGTTTAGCCCTCTACTCTTGGCCTCCCGCCTACCTATATTGACAATAATAACACTGTAAAGTAGATTGGTATTGTGAATGAAACAGCCCCAACCCGCCAGGCCCGCATCAAGCAAAAAAGTGCGGCCCGGCGGGAGCGCTCAAAGCAGGAGACTCGCCAGGCCATCCTCGAGGCCGCCATCCAGATGTTCCAGCGCGAGGGTTACGAGGGCTTCTCACTAAGACAGGTGGCCGAAAACATCGGCTACACTCCCACTACCATCTATCTGTACTTCAAAGACAAAGACGACTTGCTGTTTGCGGTATGTAGCCAGGGGTTTACCGAGTTTACTCAGGCTTTGCAACACGCCTACGACACCCACCCCGACCCCGGTGAGCGCCTGAATGCGCTGGCCTGGGCCTACCTCGAGTTTGGCCTTTCCCACCCTTTGCATTACCAGATGATGTTCATGCAGCGCAGCGAGTGGGTGCTCCGGGCCAGCGATTCCAAGAACGAAGTGCAGAACTCCAATTCTTACACTATCCAGCTCAATGCAGTAGTTGAGGCCATGAAAGCTGGGGTGATACGGCTGGGCGACCCCGTAGAGACCACCAACCTGCTGTGGTCCGGGATTCACGGTATCGTCTCGCTGGCGCTGAACATGAAGGGGGTGATTCCTAAATGGGATGAGACCGAGGTGCGGCAGCTCGTAGGACAGTACACCGAGATGATGGCTCGAGGGCTACGACCCTAAAATTTTTTGCTTCTGGATTTACAGTGTTATCTGAAGTTGTTGCGTAAGGGGGAACGATGATTCAGACCGGACGTTTTACCGCAAAGCACCAGGGCCCCCTGGTGGTTTTCCTGATCGGGATGCGGGTCAACAACTGGCTCAAGCCGAGGGAGTGGCTGCCGGTGTTCAGCGCCATGGGGCCGATGATTTCCTATTTGTATCAGCACCCCGAGAGCGGGTTTCTGGGCGGTTTGGGGCCAATCTTCAGCCTGGGAATGCGCGAGGTGACGCTGGTGCAGTATTGGCATAGCGCCGAAGATTTGGAGCGCTTCGCCCGCCAAGACCCCAACCTGCACCCCGAGGCCTGGAAGCGGTTTTTCCGCAGTTCCTTCAAAGGTGGGGCGGTAGGCATCTGGCACGAGACCTACAAGGTCGAGGCCGGGGCATTCGAGTCGGTGTACGGCAATATGCCGTCCTACGGTTTAGGAAAAGCAACCAAGGCGGTGCCGATTAAGGGAAAGCTCGAGACCATGCGGGGTCGCTTAGCGACAGACTCAGCGCAGGATGCCGGTATGCCCTAAGCTATAGCGCCCCGGCTGCGGGAAAATTGCCAGCCCGTGCGGCCCAATGCCTACCTTGATGCGGCGCTTGAATCCACCGCTGGCTATATTGGTATTGAACACATAGACTTCGCCGCTATAGCGTCCAGCTAGCCACAACTCGCTGCCATCTGGCGATACCCCACCCATATCCGGGCTACCCCCCTGGGGAATCCTCCACTTGGTTACTAGCTTGCGGGTAGCGAAGTCCAGCACGCTCACCGAACCCTCGGCCCGGTTGGAGATGTAGAGATACTTGCCGTCGCGGCTGGGATAGAGCCCGTGGGCTCCGCTACCGGTGGCAATAAAGCCAATTTTCTTGAAGCTGTCCCCGTCAACCAGGTGTAGTCCGTTGGCCTTCATGTCGGCAACGTAGAAGACTTTGCCATCGGGTGAGAGCTTCACGTCTTGGGGCATTCCCCCCACGTGCATCTTGCCCAGCACCTTGGGAGCTTGCCAGTCAATCTTGAGGATGTCCCCGCTAAACTCGCAGCCCGCAATCAGATAGCGGCCATCGGGGCTGTAGTCTATGTGGTTGATGCCACTGCAAGGCACCTTCAGGCTGTACTGCCGCTTCCAGGTCTGGGGGTTGAAGAAGTCCAGGCGGTGCTGGTATTCGGCTACCACCATGGCGTATTTGCCGTTGGGGGTGAAGTAGAGGTTGTAGGGGTCTTGTATGGGAATGGGCTTGCCGAAACGGGCGGTGCGGGGGTCAATGGGGGTGATGGTATTGCCCACATCGTTGACCGCATAAAGGGTTTTGAGGTCGTAGGAAGGCACCACGTGTTGGGGCTCGGCATCCACTTTGTGGCTGCCGACCACAGTATAAGTTTTGGGGTCAATGATATAGACCCGGTTGGTCTTGCCATCGGGCACATAAACCCGCTCGGGAACGCCTTTGACCGCTGGGGAGAGCATTCCGGCCCTGGTGAAGCTATAGATATCCTGGGGGTTGTAGGGAGGCATCCCCGCAACCCCATTCAGGAGGGTGGGGCTGGCCTGAGCCAAAATCTCCTGTGCAGGCTTAGAAACCGGCTGGGGGGCCTGGGCAGCGTAGGAGTGATACACAAACAAGGTCGAGGCCAGAACTACCAGAACCAAAAGTGGCAATAATCGTCGCATACGCTACACATCTGACCATTTGCAGATGACAAAAGGATGAAACCCCAGACCGATAAATATCCCTTGCTATCGGCACAAAACCAGCCCAAATACTCATTATCGCGGTTTTCCATAACCACAAGAAACTCAAGGATAAACACTTGAAAGACTCCGTGCGCTTCTACCCAAAAGATACCGGCTCGAGCACCGCCAGCCGCAAGCGCTCGAGAAACTCCTCTTCGGCCATTTCAAAGGCTCCGAAGCGGGCCAGATGCGGGTTTTGTATCTGAGCATCAAAGAGCCCGAACCCCCTGGCCCGAAGGTGTTCTACCAGCCACACCATAGCTATCTTGGAAGCCTCGGACACCCGGTAGAACATGCTCTCGCCGATAAAGGCCCCACCAATAGCGATGCCCAAAATGCCCCCGGCCAAAGCATCCTCAGTCCAGGTCTCGAAGCTATGGGCGTAACCCGCCGCGTGTAGGGCGAAATAAATTGTTTTAAGTTCCTCAGAAATCCAGGTTTCGCCGTGCTCGTTAGCGCAACCCTCGAGCACCCCGGCAAAATCCGAGTCTATACGCACCGCAAAACGCCCAGCGTTCAGGCTGCGGCGCAAGCTTTTGGGAATATGAAAGCGCCCATCCAGGGGAACCAGGGCGTGAACACGGCTCCTGTACCACTCCAGGCCATCCCCGTTGTCCATCAGGAAATAGCCTCGAGCATAGCGATTTACCACTTCTTCGAGGTTCATTTTGGTAGGAGCGAGATACCCTATCCCAGAGGCTCGTCTAGTCAATCAGATGGCTCAGAGCGGCTGCTGAGGTGTCTTCCAGCACCTCTTCGCTCTTGGTGGCCCAAGCCGGAAAAGGAAAGGTCAGGGGCAGAGGGATGGGCAGTTCGGGCTGCTGCACGATCATGCTGCCTTGCGGCAGAATCATAGCCCGTTCGCGGAAGGAGGCGGGCAGGTAGCGATACTCGGGGCGCTCGGCCTCGGCAGCATCCAGGCGGCCCACCACCCGAATCGCAGCGTTGGCAACGATGCGGCGCTCGACTTCGGAAGCAGTTTGCTGGGCTCCAATCAGGATGACTCCCAAGCTGCGTCCGCGCTCGGCGATGTCCAGCAAAATATCCTTGATGGGACTCTCGTCTTCCCTGGGGGCATATTTGTTCAGCTCGTCCAGCACGATGAATACCCGGCCCTGTCGCCCGGCTTCTTTGCGGGCGAAAACCTCACGCAAAATCGAGCCCACCACGAACATCTGGGCCTGGGCTGGGAGCTGGTGGATATCCACCACGCTGACCTGAGCCTGAGCCCGCAGGGGGTCGGGCGGGTTGCCCAGTTTGTCACCACGAATCAGGTGCTGGACGTTGCCCACCGCAGCCCGCAGGCGGCGGATAAAAGCCTCGAGGGTAGCGGTAGCCTGCCGGGCCGTCCAGCGCGGGTTGCCCTTGGGCTTTTTCTCGTCCTCCTCCGAGCTTTCCGGCCCCAGCAGTTGAAACTCGATATAGCGCACCAGTTGGGCAAAGTGGGTAATGCGCATCTTGCCTACTGCGTCAAAGGTGATCCCAGCTTCGCTGGGGCCAATCTCGTCGGCCCAATCCTCGACCAGGAGGCCAGGGCCTTTCTGGCCGCCTTTTTCGTCGCCCACCAGCTTGCGCAGGCGCTCGGTAATCTGGTCAATCAAGAAGCCCAGGTTGCTCATAGCCCCCCGGTCGGTGAACAAAAAGGGCAGCAGTCCCTCCCGGCAAAACTGCACCAAGTCCCAGTAGTAGGCTTTGGTGTCAAGGCGGCTCACGTCGGGCAGAATATCGCCTTCGGTCTTGCGCGGTGGGGCCACGAATTGCACGCTCTGGAAGGGCCGCACTGGCAGCCCCAGCTTCTCGTAACCGCGCCTTTCTTGGTCGCTCAGGCGCAGGTTGGGCTTGTCGAGGTAGAACAAATCTTCGCCCTTGACATTGAAGACCAGGGCCTTGGTGTTAGCTTTTTCGCGGTTGGCCTGGGAAGCGAAAATGCTGTGCAGCAAAAACGTAGCGTAGCTGGTTTTGGCCGCCACCCCTGAAACCCCCGAGATATTGACGTGCCCTCCTTTGAAGCCGTTGAGAAACTCGAAGTTGAGGTAAGCCACCTCGCCGTTTTTGAGGATGCCCGCCGGGAGCATGGCGGTGCGCATATTGTCGTAGTAGAGGGCCAGCTCGAGGCTCTCTCCTTCCGCCAGAAAAACCGGTGAGCCGGGGTCGGGCGGCAGGTATTCCTCTGGCAATAGCCGTGTGACCTGCACGTGGGCAACATAGGACTTGCTCACCGGCAACAGGTCGCGCTGGGCCAGGAAGACATCAGTGTCGAACTGCGCGCCTTCGTAGAGCTTGAGCACCCGGTCTACCATGCCGTAGTAGCGCACGTTGCCGTTGGCATCGCCCTTTTTGGGATCGGGATGCCTGAACTCGACATATACCACATCGTCTAGCCGCAGGTATTGGTTTTTCTCGGCATCCAACCCTACCCAGAAATCCAGCACCCCCGCCTCCCGGCTGCCCAGCACCATGCCAACTTGCTTCATAGCGCCTCCGGGAACAGCCTAGGGCCAACCGAACCAGGCACCCTGCCCTTAGCCCTCTGCTGTGTGCAATATTTGACCTTTGGCATCATTCACCTGAATAGTTCCTGCACGATTCTACGCCGGATGACCTCGCCCTGGCCCATGTAGCGGCCCAGCCAGGCTTCCAGACCCCCGATGGGAATGAGGTTTTGCGGGGCGCGGGGGTCACGCGAGGGCGAGGAGGCCAGGTGGCAAAACAAATAGGCCATTTGGTCGGCCCGCTCGATGGCTTGTGCGGCGCTTTGGGCCTGGGTTTCCATACGAATCAGGCCCGCCCCGACGTGAAACGGCGCACTGGGGTTGATGGGCAAGCGCAGATACCAGGAATACAGCTCGAGCTTGCGGCGCTGGCTTTTGTGAATACGAAACACCGGCGTACGGCAATTTTCGTCCAGGTGGCTCAGAAGGGCTTCTTTTTCGCTGGGTAAGTAGCGCTGCCACATGGTCTTGGCATATCCCAGAAGAGGCCGCTCGAGCACGGTTTCGCCCTGATAAATGGGGCCATCCACCACCACCACCCCGCCCTCCAGCGTGGCCGCGAGTTGGGCCTCGAGGCCTCGCATGACCCCATTGACCTTGCCTGCCAGGTCGCGCAGGTCTTTGGCCGTGGTCTCCAGTGGCTCGTAGACGAAACTCTCCCCCACCCGAATCTCAGCCCTAAAGCCCCCAGTGTGCAGGGCATAGCGGCGGATAACAGGTGGCTCGGCTAAGCGAATACCCGCCTCGTCGCGTACCAGAGCGCCCGCAGCCACCGTCACCAGCAAGGCCCGCTGAGCGTGTTCGTTGGCGATTACGGCATCTATGCGCTGTCGCCCATCCACGAAATACAAAAGCGGCCAGGCGCATTCCTTGACCGGCACCGCAGCCCATGCGGGCTCGAGTTCGGTATCTACCTCGGGGGCGAACTGCGATTCCTCGAAGCCCACCTGGGGCAGGGCATAATCCGGGTTCCAGGCCTCGAGCCGCCAGTTCATGGCGATACCATACCGGGAAAGTAGGGCAGGGACAAGGACGTTTACCGTTAACCGTTTACGGTTGATGGCAAAAACAAGAAACGCGGACGGGCTGGGTTGCCCCCCGCGCTTTTGCGGTCAACGGTTGACGGTAAGCGATTAACTATTTATTTCTGTTCGAGCAGTCCTGGGCTTCCTTGAAATCGGGCTTCAGCCGCAGCGCCTCGTCACACTGGGCCTTGGCTCCGGTTTTGTCGCCCAGCAATTCGTTGGAGTAGCCCAGCCAGTAGTGATAAGTGGGGTTGTTTTTCTCCAGCGCTACGGCCTTGGTGAAGTTGTATTTGGCTTTTTGGTAATCCTTTAGCTCGATCAAAACTTGTCCCAGGCCCATGTAGGCATCGGGGTAGCGCACCGGGGCCAGGGCCACGGTCTGTTCGTAGGAGACTCCAGCTTGTTTCCAATCTTTTTTCTCGAAGTAGGCATCGCCCCGCCTCAACCAAGCCTCCGCGCTGCCCGGAGAGAGCACCACGGCCTGGTCGAGATGCGAGATGGCTCCATCTATGTTGCCCCGTATCAGCAGCAAAGAGCCGTACTTGACCCGCAGCAAAGCGCTGTTGGGCGCAGCTTTTACGGCATCGTCATAGTTTTTCAGGGCCTCGTCCACCTTGCCCTCACGCAGATAAACATCGGCCATACTGGCCCTTACCAGAGGGTCGTCCTTGAGGCTCAGGGATTTGTTGAGGGCTTCAATCGCCAGGTCAAACTTGTTTTGATAGGCATAAATCAGGCCCCTGGTGGCATAGGTCGGGGAGTATTTGGAATTGGCCTGCTCGGCTTCCCTCAGGGTAGACAAGGCCTGATCCAGCAATCCCTTGGAGGCATCGCGGTTGTCGGCCAGCAGATACTGTTTGGCATAAATTTGAGCCAGGGCCACGTAGGATTGCACGAAGGTGGCATTGAGCTTGAGGGACTGGCGGAGGTTATCTATAGCGGGCGTAAAAAGCTGGAGTTCGGACTGGGTGCGGGCCAGCAGGTATAACGAATCGGTAGAGGGGCTTTCCTTCACCGCCTTCTCGCAGGCTTTGAGGGCGGCCTCCATACGTCCAGCATTGAAAAGAATGGCACACACCTCGAGGGACTTAGGCTGGGTTTTGGGCGCGGGAGCGGGTGTCTGAGCCTGGGCCAAAGCTAAACTACCCAACAGCAGCACTATCCCCAATAATCC
The DNA here is from genome assembly GCA_015478585.1 of Thermaceae bacterium. Classification (GTDB taxonomy): domain Bacteria; phylum Deinococcota; class Deinococci; order Deinococcales; family Thermaceae; genus Meiothermus. The sequence continues at coordinate 20,330 of JADMIM010000030.1, forward strand.
CCAATACCTCACCCCTGACGTGGGATTCACTCTCCCACCGCTCCCATCCTGGGCGAGGGCATCTAAAAACCGTACGTGCATCATCTGCCTCCTTGTGGCTTCAAAGAATATAGCGCGAGAGGTCGTGAGAAGCCAACACCCCGGCTAAGCGTGTTTCTACGTACTCTTTGGTGATCTCGACCCGGCCCAACTCCGTCTGAAATGAGATTTCCTCCAAAACCCTCTCCAGCACGGTTGCCAGGCGGCGGGCTCCGATATCCTCGAGTTCCTGATTGGCCTGAAAAGCGAAGTGGGCCACTGCTCCAATGGCCTCGGGGCTGAAGTGGGCCTCGGTGCCATCTGCGCCCAGCAGAGCACTGTACTGCTTGATGAGTGAGTTTTCCGGCTCCCGCAGGATGCGCTCGAACTCGGCTACCCCCAGCGGCTCGAGTTCGACCCGGATGGGAAAGCGGCCCTGAAGTTCGGGAATCAGGTCGCTGGGCTTGGAGATATGGAAAGCTCCGGCGGCGATAAACAATACGTGGTCGGTGGAAACCGGCCCCAAGCGGGTAGTGACCACGGTGCCCTCCACTACCGGCAATAGGTCGCGCTGCACGCCCTCACCCGAGACATCGGGGCCGCTGCTGTTGCCTCTGGGGCGGGCCACTTTGTCCATCTCGTCAATAAAGACAATCCCCTCTTCCTGGGCGCGGCGCAGCGCTTCCTGGGTGGCTTCTTCCTTGTCCACCAAACGCTCGGCCTCTTGGTTTTTGAGGGTCTCGAGGGCTTCCTTCACGCGCATCTTGCGCCGCACCCGTCGCCCTGGCATCAACCCCTTGAGCATCTCGCCCAGGCCCTGCATCTGCTCCCCGCCCATCATGCCCATGAAGGGCAGCTTGGCTTCCTCAGCCACCTCGACCTCTACGCTCTGCTCGTGGTGGCGGCCTGAGCGCACCTCGAGCGCTGAGACCCGCAGCAGTGCGGCCACCTCTTCCTCGGCCTGGGCCTGGGCTCGCTCGGCTACTTTGCTCTTCATCTCGCTTAGCACCAGTTGGTAGCTGGCCTCCGCTAGGTCACGCACGATGGAGTCCACGTCGCGGCCCACATAGCCCACCTCGGTAAACTTGGTGGCCTCCACCTTGAGGAAGGGAGCCCCCGCCAGCCGGGCCAAGCGGCGAGCAATCTCGGTCTTGCCAACCCCGGTAGGGCCAATCATCAGGATGTTCTTGGGCGTGACTTCTCGAGCCATCTCCGGCGGTAGGCGCTTACGCCGGGTACGGTTGCGCAAAGCCACCGCCACCGCACGTTTGGCGGCCTGCTGACCGACGATGTGCTTGTCGAGTTCACGGACGATTTCAGTTGGGGTTAAGTCCATAAAAATACCTTGAGCCAGCAGAAACTGTAGGCTTTTGGGGGCTTGGCTCTGGGCTTCATGCTCCGGTTTTGTCTCCTATGCTCAATACCGTGGGATTACCGCTGGTATACAGGTCTATCTCGCCCGCCAGCCGAATGGCCTGTTCGGCGATTTCCCGTGCCGGAAGCCCCGAGTAGCGCAGCATGGCCTTAGCTGCCGTGAGCGCGTAAGGGCCACCCGAACCCACCGCCAAGACCGGCTCGTCGGGGCTCAGGACTTCGCCATTGCCCGAGAGCAGGAGCAGGTTTTCGGGGTCGGCCAAAACCAACATGGCCTCGAGGTTTCTGAGCACCCGATCCGAACGCCAGAGTTTGGCGGTCTCGATAGCCGCCCGTTGCAAGTTGCCCTTGGCGCTGCCCAAAGCTCCCTCGAACTTATCCAGCAGGGTGAGGGCATCGGCAACAGCCCCAGCAAAGCCCACCAGCACGCCCCCGGCCACCTCGAGGCGGCGCACCTTGACGGCATTGGCTTTCATGATGGTCTGCCCGAAGGTGACTTGCCCGTCGCCTGCGATAGCCGTGACACCTTCACGACGTACTGCAACAATGGTGGTGCCATGCATCTGTTCCACTATGGGAAATCTAGCGCCTGAGGGTGAATAGGGTGTGAGAGTGGGCTCGAGGGGATAGCTGAGGGCAGAGGGCAAAACGCCTAACGCCTAAGGCTAAAAGCAAAATGCCAAAGAGCCTTAAAGCTACACTAGGACAGCCTGATTGCTCTATCAAGAAATGCCGTCTGGGACGCGGTTGGTGTTTTTGGGTTTTTGACCTTAAGCCTTTAGCCCCCTGCTCTTTGCCCTCAGCGTTCAACGGTTAGTGCTCGGCTCTCCACAAACCACTCTAAAATCCCGGAGATGGGGTCAGGCGATAGGCTTCCGGCCAGGCTAGCTCGAGGCCCAGGGTTTGGGTCAATAAGCGCTGAAAGTCTTCCAGGCTATCGGGGCTACTGCGCACCTGGCGCGGGCTCAAATGCTGCTCGAGGCAAAATGCCGCCAGGGCTCCGGCCGCTTCGCCGATATTCCACTCCACCGGGTGCAAACGGTAGCAGCCATTGGTGATATGGGTAGTACCGATATTTTTGCAGGCTGGCAGAAGATTTTCGACCCTGAGCGGGAGCAGCGCACCCAGGGGTATCTGAAAAGGCCAGCTCGCCACGTCCACATAGGTGCGCCCCGCCGTGCTGGGGTGCAGGTCAATGCGGTATTGACCGATACCCACGCTATCAGGAAAGATTTCCGCACCTTGCAAACGGCCCCTGGCCTCTACCCCTACGTGTTGTTCCAAAACTGTGAACTCCGCCCGAATGCGCCGCGATTCTCGTATGTAGACGTGCTTGGCTAAACCATCCTGGCTACCAACGATGTCACCCCGCAGTCGCAGGCCGGGATAGCCATAGGCGCCCTGGTGTCGCGGAGCCTCGGTTTGCATCCAGTACAGCATCGAGAGCGAAAGCTGCCTGGCCCCGCGCAGGTGGCGTTGTTTCTCTTCCTCGCTGACCCCCACAAGGGGGCCGAGCCAATAATCTATCTGCGGCCAGTTGACCAAAGTAATATCGCTGGGATATCGGCCACTGGGGTAGTTTCCCTGGTAGAAAATCCGCCGGTAGTGCCAGAAATCCCCGCCGTGCTGGGTAACTACGGGGTTGCCGAATATATCGCGGAAGCGTGGCTCGAGCGAGATAGGGTGGACATCCTCCCAAGCCAGCAGCGGCCCCGGCCAAAACCCAGGCCGATAATCACGCCAGAAAGCGTAATCCTGGGGTTTGGGAATGGTGTGATCCTCCCCCGGCAGATAATCCAGCGCAAAGCACCAACTGATGGCCTGCTGGTCGAGCGGGTCGGCCCGACCGGGTAGGGCGTGAAGTTCGCTGGTTTGGGCCTGACTCTCAGCTCCAATAACCTGCTCGACTTGGGCCAGCTCGAGCAAGTCCCCTAGTTCGGTAGCATCGAGAATATAAGGGGCTTCGATAAAGATGTGGTTTCCCGTCACCTCACTCACCAGTTCCACCCCTAACACCCGATCCCCCTGGGTCTCGGCGCGCAGAGGCCGGTGCTGGAGCAGCACCTCGAGCTGAAGGCTGGGGCGGTAAGGAGCCAACATAGATTCCAGCACCGCCAAAGCCACCCGTGGTTCGTGGCACAGCCTGGAAACGTTGCCCAGGCCAGGGTTCAAGAAAGGCTCGGCTCGAGCTGCCTCGGTCAAGGGATAGTGATTGCGGTAATACTCGCGCACCAAGTTGCGCAAGCGTCGGTAGCTGGCTGTGGCCCCCACCTCCTCGATCCACACCGGCTCATCCGGGGGCACGGCCTGTGCAGTGAGCTGCCCCCCAAGCCAATCGGTTTCTTCGGTAAGAATCACCCTTTTCCCCAGCCGCAAGGCCGCCAGCGCTGCTGCTGTGCCCCCTAGCCCACCACCCACAATCAGGATGTCGGTTTTTCCTTGTTTCACGTGGTCTCCTCTTACCTACCGAAGGGTGTTTTTGGCAAGGTAACTATGTTGTCCTGGTTTAGTTTTTTGGCCCTTTACATTTTGCCTTTGGCTTTTAGCATTAGTCGTTCGACCCATCTTCAACTCTTCATCCCTTAATTCCACTCGAGACCAAGCTCTCCACAAACTGTCGCTGGGCCACCAGAAAGGCCAGCAGCAAGGGTAGTGTGGCCAGGCTCGAGGCGGTGAGGGTAAGATGCCAGAACACTCCGCCCAGAGGGTCGGTGAAGCCCTGTAAGCCCAGCGGGAGGGTGAACTGGGTGGGGTTGCTCAGGTAGATAAGCGGGTTGAAATAGTCGTTCCAACTGTTCAAGAAGGCAAAAATCCCCACCGCCATCATGGCTGGCTTGGAAAGCGGCAGCATCACCCGCCAGAAGATACCCCAGCGGTTCAGGCCATCTATCAAGGCAGCCTCCTCGAGTTCTCGAGGCAGTCCTAGAAAGTGTTGGCGCATCAGAAAAACCGCCAGGGCTCCGGTGCTACCGAAAATTTGCAGCAGGATAATCGGGAGATGGGAGTTGATCAGCCCTCCCAGCTTGAACAACACAAACTGGGGAACCGCTAAAGCCTCCGCAGGCAGCATCATGGCACTCAAGCAGGCGATAAAGAGCAGGTCGCGGCCCGGAAAGCGTAGCCGTGCGAAGCCGTATCCAGCTAGCGCCGCCAGCACAATAGTCGCTGCAGTAACGATTACCGCGATATAAACGCTGTTGTAGTACTGCGCCGCAAAAGGATAATCGCGGAAGACCTGGCCGAAGTTGCCCAGATCCAAGCTGTGTGGGAGCAGCCCCAGCGGGCTGGCAAAGATTTCAGCAGCACTCTTGAACGAAGCACTCAGCATCCATAGCGTAGGAAACACGAAGGGAATCGCCAAAAAGGCCATCACCGCGTACCACAACCATACGAGTGGGTGGGGTTTAGGCTTCATTGAAGACCCACCTCCGCCGCAGCCCCCACTGCACCAAAGTCAGGGCCAGCATTGCCAGAAACAGCACCCAGGCAATCGCCGAGGCATAGCCTAGCTCGAAATACTTGAAGCCCTGCCGCCACATCTGGATCATCAAGACTTCGGCAGAGTCGGTGCCGCTGGTGAGTACATAAATCGGCGCGAAGACCTTCAGGGCCCCGATGGTTGTCACCACCATTACCAGGAAGAGGGTGGGCGACAAAATAGGCAGGGTGATCTTCCAGAAAATCTGGCGTGGATTGGCCCCATCTATGGCGGCGGCCTCGAGCAATTCTTTAGGAATGGCCTGAATAGCCCCCAGAAAAATCAGCATGTTGAGCCCCAGGTGCTCTATGAGCAAGCTCACCACCACCGCCACTAAGGCCCAGGGAAATTGCAAGAGCCAGTTGGGGCCAACAAGGCCCACCTTGGCAAGCAGGTTGTTGACCAAGCCAAAATCTGGTTGGAGCGCGAAACGCCACACCAAGGCCCAGGCCACCGCCGGAACCACCACCGGAGAAAACAGCAGCATCCGAAAAAACCCCACCCCACCCACTCTGACGTTGAGCAGCAAGGCCAGCCCCATGGCCAGAGCAATATTCAGGGGCACCAGCCCCGCCACAAATAGGGCCGTAATCCAGGCCGAGCGCAGAAATTGTGGGTCGTGCAGCAGGTGAGCATAGTTATCTAGACCGGCCCACCTGGGAGAGCTGAGCAAAGACCAGTGACTCAAGCTGATGACTGGAACGGCAGCGATGGGCAGCAAAAACAGCAGGCCCAGCCCCGCCACAAAAGGTAATACGAACCATAAACCCGTCCAGCGCGACTCCCAACCGCTGTGTTTGGCTCGCCGGGGTTTGACCTCTTTGACCATACTTCGGGACACCTCCAAAGGGGGGCGAAAAGCAAGATGCTGAGGGCCAAACGCTAAACGTCTAACGCCGAAGGCCGAAAGCTTAGAGCGGTTTTCAGAAAGAAAACGGCCGTCTACTCCGCTAGAAAGACCGTACTCAGCTCATTTTTGGCCGCCATGAGTAGCCGCCAAAATAGCGGAAACCGCGATAAAGTCAAAAACCCAAAAACACCAACCGCGTCCCAGACGGTATTTCTTGATAGAGCAATCAGGCTGTCCTAGTGTAGCTTTAAGGCTCTTTACCTTTTGCGGCTGCCTTCAGCTTTTGGCTCTGTGCCCTCTAGCGCTCTATTTTTTGAGCAGCCCGTTCACCTCCTGGCAGACCCGACCCAGTTCCTCCTTGACATTTGCACCAGGGCGCAGCAGGCGGTCGAGATAGCGCACCACCACGTCGTTAATCTGGGCGAAGTTGGCGGGCACAAAAAAGGTTCTGGCCCCGGCCACCTGGCGGTTGACAGCCAGCTCGAGGCTCTTGGGGTTGAGTAGGGGATTGCTATTGAGGAAGGTCGAGGAGTTGAGCAAAATCCCTCGAGGCGGTGGGAAAAACTGCGCGGTGCGTTTCATGGCCGCAATCGAGGAGAGATACTCGAGGAAAGCCACCGCTTCTTTAGGATGCTTGGAGGCTGCAAACACCACGTAACCCGCCTGCCCCAAAAGGGTGGTACGCCCGGCTGGCCCCGAGGGCATGGGAGCCACATCCCACTTGAAGTTCACCTGGCGCAGTTGGGCACTGTACGACACCTGATCGGCGTACATTCCCAGCCGCCCTGAGGCAAACGTGGCCTGTTCTCCGGGCCGAGGAGCCACCCCACCCTCGACCATCCCTTGAGCCAGTTGCCAGGCTTGTACGCTGCCTTGGCTATCCAGGGCACAAGCCGTGAGGTTTTTGTTGAAAACATCCCCACCGTAGGCATACATAGTGCTCAGGATGGCTCCAGCCCAAAGCTGGGGGTCAGGCCGAAACAGACTGGCCCCGTAGACCCCTGGGTCGGCCTTCTTGATGGCCTCAGCCGCTTTGAGAAAAGTCTCATAGTTCCACTGGTTCTGCGCGAGGTATTCCTGTGGCGTAGGCAGGCCAGCTTTGGCGAATAAATCCTTGTTGTAGTACAAGAAAATAGGCGAGAAGGAAAAGGGCAGTCCATAAAGCCCATCGCCCCTGCTCCACAGCACCAGCGAGGTAGGCGCATAATCGCTGAGAATCAACTGGGAATCGGCATTTACATAAGGCCGAAGGTTGAGCAAGGCTTTGTTTTCTAAGTAGCCTGGCAGCGCCCGCTCGGCCACCCAGCCCACATCGGGTGCGTTTCCTCCGGCAATTGATACCGCGATTTTTTGGTCGTAGCCGCCAAAAGGCGCGGTTTCTACGTCCACCTTCACCCCTGGGTGCTGTTTGCCATACTCGGCGGCCAAGTTCTGGAGCAGGGTCAGGGCATCCCCTCCAGCCCAGGTAGTAAAGCGCAGCGTAACCTGCTCCTGGGCTGCTGCGCTTCCCAGAACACCCAAAACTACCCCCAACAACCAACCAACCACATGCTTCATAGGTTCCTCCTCGAGATCAACCGCTCCACTTCATTGCGAAGTAGGTCGTGGCTTTGGATGCCGGGGTGGGCCGATGGTGCTTCCCGGAGTCTGAGTACAAGGCAGCAGCAGCCGGTAAGGGCCGGTCTGAGGAGGGCTTTCCATGCGCTTTAGCAGCAGCCGAACGGCCTCGGCCCCCATCTCCTGGCGGGGAATACAAAAGGTGGTGAGTTCGGCGGTAAGGTGCGGGGCTCCAGCCACGTCACCCAGGGTGGCCACCGAAAGGTCTCGAGGCACTTGCTTGCCGAGTTTTCGGGCTGCCTCCACGATGCGTAGGGCCAACCCTGGGCGTTCGCTGATAATCGCGGTTATCCCTCGAGCCAACCAACCCTCCAAGGGCTGCAAATCGGCCTCCTCTTCCAGTGGCACTATCGAGGATTCATCCAACTTCACCCCCCGTTTGACAAATGCCTGGCGGTAGCCCGCCTCCCGATCCTGACTGGATTCACTGGTCTGAGGAACCTTCAAGTAGAGCAGACGGCGATGGCCCAGGTCTAACAAACGATTTATTATCTCCGCGGTAGCCGCGGCATAATCGGCGGCCACGTAAGAAATTTCCGCACCGGACACCTCTCGGCGGCCTACATAGACAAACGCAAACCCCTCTTGCTGCAAGCGGGCGAGTTCGTCGCGGTCGCTGTATTGGCCCAGCAGCACCGCACCGTCGGCAAGCTGTAAGCGATTGACCCCCTCGAGAAATACCTTGCGGCGTTTGGAGGCATCGGTTTGGGTGAAGAGCAGCAGATCGTAGCCTTGGCTTTCGGCTTCGTGTTCGATGCCCAGCAGAAAAGGGTAGAAAAAGTCGTGCTGCTCGAGGGGAAAGATGGCTTCGTAGGTGAACACCCCCAACAGCCGGTTTTGTCCCCCAGCCAGACTGCGGGCTACGGGGTTGGGCACATAGCCCAGGTCACGAATAGCCTGCCAGACCCGCTCTTGCGTCTGCTGGCTGATACGCACGTTACCCTCGAGTCGTCCATTGAGCACCAGCGAAACAATAGCTGTAGAAACCCCAGCCCGCTTAGCCACATCGCTCTGGCGTGGTTTTCGGGTGAGTCGGTTGAGGTTTTCCATAGCACCGATGCCGCCATAGGTAGATGATAAACCGCTTTAGGTTATGCGCTTTATGGTAAGTAGATTCTGGTTATGGGTCAATAGCTGATATAGCGGGCATCCCTTATGGGCACTCCAGCCTGTCGTAAACTTGGAGGTGTGAACATCCAGGAACTGCGCGAACAGGCCCTCGAGGCCAACCTAGCCCTGCCCCAGCACGGCTTGGTGGTTTTTACCTGGGGCAATGCCTCGGCCTACGACCCCGCTACCGACCTGCTCGCCATAAAGCCGAGCGGCGTGGATTACAAAAACCTCACCTTAGAAAGCCTGGTGGTGCTCGAGGTCTCGAGCGGCAGAATAGTCGAGGGCAGCCTCAAGCCCTCGTCCGACACCCCAACCCACCTCGTCCTGGCGAGGGAATTCGGGGTAGGGGGTATCGTCCACACCCACTCCCGCTATGCCGCAGCTTGGGCACAAGCCGGACTGGACTTACCCTGTTACGGCACCACCCAAGCCGACTACTTTGTGGGCACCATTCCCTGTACCCGAAGCCTCAACCCAGAAGAAATCGAAGCTGGATACGAGCACCACACGGGTCTGGTCATTGTAGAGGAGTTTCGGCGGCGGCAGCTCGACCCGGCGGATATTCCAGCGGTGCTGCTGCGCAACCATGCCTCTTTTGTATGGGGCAATAGCCCGCATGAGGCTGTCCACAACGCGGTAGTACTCGAAGAAGTGGCCCAGATGGCTCTGTATTCCCGGCTTCTCAATCCCAGTCTGAGCGAAATACCTCGAGCCCTGCTGGACAAACACTACACCCGCAAACACGGCCCCCACGCCTATTACGGGCAGGACAAGGATAGCCAGCAGTTATGAAGACCGTACCCAATTGCACTGGCACAGGGTGTTCATAGCCAAGGCTATAATCCCCCAGAAACACCCTTGCACTCCTGGTTCAGGCTGTATAGCCTTCCCGGCACTGTTAGTGGCTTGTACCCTACCGCGCCATCACCGGCTGCAAGGCGGCAGAGAGTTCTAAGGCCAGCTCGAGGGCCAGCAAATCGTCTTCCAGCGTGACCAGGGGCGGCTCGCCCTTTTGAATGCGGTCTACAAAATGTTTTAGCTGGCGGCGCAGGGGGTTGTCGTTGTTAAAGGCCGTGCGTTCGACTTGCACCTGGGTGCGCCCGTTGGGTTCGGCCTTGTCGGGGTCGGGAACCGACAGCGGAGCACGGTGTAGCGAGAGTTCGGTGAACTCGCTGTTGAAATCCAGGCGCAATACTTCGCCAGGCTGGGTGATGGTCAGGCTGCGCTCGGCCATGGGAGAAATACGGCTAGCTGTAAATAGCGCCCTGGCCCCCGAGGGAAAGTCCAGCACAGCCTGGGCGTACTCATCGAGGCCATCCACCTGGCGGCCCACCACCGTGTAGCGCTGGGGGCGCTCCTTGAGCAGCAATAAAACCAGATCCAGGTCGTGGATCATCAGGTCGAGCACCACCCCGATATCGCGGATACGGCGGTTGTTGCCTACCCGCCGGGCCTCGAGCACCCAGGGGCCCCGCACCAGTTGCATCAAGTCGGAGACAGCCCGGTAAAAACGCACGATATGGCCCACCTGGAAAATCAAACTCTTGCGCTCGGCGATGCGCACCAGCTCGCGGGCCTCACTGGCGGTGCGGGTCATGGGCTTTTCCAGCAATACGTGTACCCCGGCCTCGAGAAACATCCGGGCTTGGGCATAGTGATAAGAAGTGGGCGAGGCAATGGAAACCGCCTGTACCTTGCCCAGCAAATCCTCAGGGCTGGAGAAGGCGGGCACCTCGAGGTCTTGCTCGATGGCCGCTTGCCTAAAGGGGTCAGGGTCGGCTACACCGACCAGTTGTATGCCTGGGAGCCCTGCATAGACTTGAGCGTGGTAGGTACCCATGACCCCCACGCCCACAACGCCGACTTTTAGCTCCATAGTTTCTCCGTAACGGTCAAACCCCCCGCGTCCTGAGCAGGATGATACACCTTAATACCTGTCTCTCATCAAGGTCACGGTATCGGATATATCTGAAGGCAGCCTGAAAGTCAGGTCAAGGGGGGTTGCAAAAGTTTGGCTAGGTCTACGTGCAGCCGGTGGGAGCCTCGGTGGACGATAAAGCGCCCACAGTACGGCACTCCTGCCAGATAAAGGTCGCCCAGAAAATCCAGGGCCTTGTGCCTCACCGGCTCCTGAAGCATACGAGGAGGATTAAGCGGCTCGGTATCCCCAAAGACCAGAGCGTTCTGGAGTGAGGCCCCCTGAATGAGCCCCCTCGAGCGGAGTGCGTCAAGCTCACTGAGAAAGCCAAAAGTGCGGGCCGAGGCCAACTCGCTCAGGGCTGTCGGCGGACACTCCACTTGCTGATAGCCAATTTTGCGGTGCGAAAAGGCTATCGTAACCAGCAGGGAAAACGCCTGGGCGGGATGGGCCAAGACGGTGCTGCGCCCCTCCTCGACCCGCAGGCTGGTCTCGAGCGGCTGGGGTGGGATGGGCGTGGACGCGAAGGAACTCAAAGCCTCGAGCCATTCCTTGGCGCTGCCATCGAGAATCGGGATTTCTGGCCCAGAAACCTCGATCAGCAAGCCCTCCCAGATGTCCCGAATAAAGAGCGCCGCCAACAGATGCTCTACCGTCATCAGCCGCACCCCTCCCAAACCCAGCACCGTGCAACGGGCGGTGTCCAGGACGTGGGTGGATAAAGGCCGAAACTCGGTGTTTTGCACCCGAAAACGCACTGGCCCCGGCTCGGGGTGTAAGCGAAGAGTCGTCTTCTGGCCCGTATGCAAACCGATTCCGGCAATCTCAATCATCCTGCGACCTCAACAATGTCCGTAGTTTGCGCTCGACTCCCAGCAGCCAGTCCAGCAGGGCCAGCCGCCGCCAATGCTCGCGCACCGGGCGAGCCAGCATAGCTCCGGCCCAGGTTTCCCCCGCCGGAACATCCTTGGAAATACCACTTCCCGCAGCAATTCGCGCCCCTTTACCAATACGCACGTGATCCGCCACCATCACCTGCGCACCCATCAGCACACCGTCCTCGAGCACCACACTGCCCGCCAGACCGCTGCTGCCCACCATCACCACCCCTCGACCAATCTGAACATTGTGACCAATTTGCGTTACGTCGCCAATTTTGCTGTGGGCACCGATGCGGGTTTCGCCTACCAGGCTGCGCTGCACCACGCTGGCCGCCCCCAGTTCAACGCTTTCCTCGAGCACCACCCTGCCACTATGCGGCAAACGTTGGCCCTCCTGAAAACCAAACCCCAGCGTTCCTAGAATCGCACCCGAGCCAATCCAGCAGCCTGGGCCAACTATGGTTTGGCGATACAGGGTGACTCTGGGCTCCAGCACGGCCCCCTCCCCCACTTCGGCTCCTTCGCCCACGTAGCAGTAAGCCCCTATCACCGCTTGGGACAAAACCCTCGCTCCAGAGCATACGTAGCTGTAGGCCCCTATAGAGGCAGTGGGGGCAACCTCGGACTCAGCCTCGAGGGTAGCGGTGGGATGAACCCCCTGCTTTGCCTGGCGCGGGGCATCGAACAGCTCGAGCACTTTGGGCCAAACCTTAGCCACGTCAGGCACGCGAATCCGGCTCACACCATCGGGACAGAGGGCGTTCTCAGCCAGCAGTAAGGCTGCCCCGCTCGAGAGCGCTGTCTCCAGAAAACGATCTTCTCGCACCACCACCAGTTGCCCAGGTTGGGCCGTTTCAGGCGCAGCCAGATGGGAAACCTCGAGGTCAGGCCCCTCGAGGTAGCCTGCGATTTGGGCAGCGACTTGGGAAAGTCTCATGTCTCATGTCCCGAGTCGCAGGTCAAACCTTGCTTTTGGCTTGTGACCTGCGACCTGCGACTTGCGACCCTACTCAACGCTTGAGCACATTATCCGAAGTCACCAGCGCGTCGCGCAGCACGTGCAGCATATCCAGAGCCTTACCCGTGCCCAGGGCTACGGCCTCGACGGCATTCTCGGCCACCACCACCGGCACACCAGTGGCCTCTTGCAGCATGATGTCTAGGTTGCGCAGCAGTGAACCGCCACCGGTCAGCAAAATGCCCCGGTCTATGATGTCGGCAACCAGCTCGGGCGGTGTCACTTCTAAAATACCTTTCACACCCTGCACGATTTTCTCCAAGGGTTCGCGCAGAGCTTCCACCACGTCCTCGGTGGAAACCTCGATACTCTTGGGTAGACCAGTAATTAGGTCGCGTCCCCGCACCTCGGCCAGAATATCCTGGTCGCCAGAAACCCGGCGGGCCGCGCCAATTTTGATTTTGAGTTCCTCGGCGGTACGCTCGCCAATCAGCAGGTTATATTTGCTGCGAATATGGCGAATGATGGAGTCGTCGAACTCGTTTCCGGCAATGCGCAAGCTGGTCGAGCGCACGATGCCGCCCAGCGAGATTACTGCGATATCCGAGGAGCCACCCCCGATATCCACCACCATGCTGCCCGTAGGCTCAGCAATTTTGATGCCCGCCCCGATGGCAGCCGCCAGGGGCTCGTCAATCAGGTAGGCCCGCTTGGCTCCGGCCTCCACGATGGCCTGCACCACCGCTCGCCGCTCCACTTCGGTCACGCCCGAAGGCACTCCCACCATCACCTGGGGCCGGAAAAACCGCACCGGCGGTAACACTTTTTTGATAAACAGGGTGAGCATCCGCTCGGTGAGGGTGTAATCGGCGATTACCCCATCCTTGAGCGGCCTGGCAGCAATGATATTACCGGGGGTACGCCCCAACATCCGGTAGGCTTCGGCTCCGACAGCCTTAACCTCCTTGGAGCCCGAGACCATCGCAATCACTGAGGGTTCGCGCAGCACAATACCCTTGCCACGCATGTAAATCAGCACTGAAGCAGTACCGAGGTCTATACCAACGTCTTCACCACGTAAGGAAAACAAACCAGCCATAGCGTCCTATTGTACCGGTTTAGGTGAGAAGGGCAAGAATGAAAGGCCCGAGACCAAAACTTTTTCGACAATCCAAGTTGTTTGAGCATGCCATGCCCTGTATGGCGCAACTTAATTTGCTAGCCACAGGAAAATAGCGCGGTTTGAGGATTAAGGCTCAAGCAAATCTCATGGTCACGCTTGGCTATGAGAACCAATCCATACGAAACCGAGATAGCCATAACGGTGTCTTAACCCAAGCGCTTTTATACTTGGGGCCATGAGCGAGAACCCCTTGCTGCATCTGCCCTTTGCCATTCCATTTGACCGCATCAAGCCCGAGCACGTCGAACCCGCCATCCGCGCTTTAATTCTCGAGGCTGAAAACGAGCTGCAAGCTATCCTGGGAGCCACCCCCCGCACCTACGCCAACACCCTAGGAGCCCTGGATCACCTAGGCGAGCGGCTCAGCCAGGCTTTTGGGGTGGTCTCACACCTGGAAAATGTCTGCACCACCCCCCAGCTACGGGCGGCCTACAACACCGTGGTGCCCTTAGTCACGGCCTTTTACACCAAATTGCAACTCTCCGAAGCGCTCTACCAGGCTCTTAGGGACTATTCAACCACCCCGGAGGCCCAGTCGCTCAGCCCAGCTAAAAGTCGCTACCTCGAGCTGATGCTGAACAAGTTTCGCCGCGAGGGTGCGGGCCTACCCCCCCAGCAGAAAGAGCGGCTCGAGGCCATCCATACCCGCCTCTCCGAACTCACCAACCGCTTTGGCCAAAACGTCACCGATTCCACTGCCGACTACGAGCTATATCTGGAGGAAAGCCAGATTGCTGGCCTACCCCAGACCGCCCTCGAGGCTGCCCAGCAAAGTGCTGCGAGCAAGGGGAAGCGGGGCTACCGGTTCACCTTACAAGCACCCAGCTACTTAGCCCTGATGAATCACCTGGATGACCCGGCGATTCGCAAGCAGGTCTACTTGGCCTACCAGAACCGGGCCACCGAGGAGGGCCGCGACAACTGCCCCTTAATCGCCGAGATTCTGGCCTTACGGCAGGAGAAGGCCCGGCTTCTGGGCTACGATAACTTCGCCGACTACGTTCTGGAAGACCGCATGGCCAAAAATGCCACCACCGCACAGAGCTTCGAGGCCGACTTGCACGCTCGAGCCCGGCCCCACTTCGAGCGCGAGATGCAGTCTTTACAAGACTTTCGCCGCCAGCTCGAGGGCCAGGAAGCACCTCCCCTCCAGCGCTGGGACATCCGCTATTACGTAGAAAAACAGCGTAAGGCCCTCTTCGACTACAACGCGGAAGAACTGCGCCCCTATTTCGCCTTGCCCAATGTTCTGAGCGGTCTATTCGAGCTTTGTGGGCGAGTTTTCGGGATTCGGGTCGAGGAGATAGTTGGTGAGGCGGTCTGGCATCCCGAAGTCCGGGTCTACGACATCTATCAGGGCGATATCTGGGTCGCCCGGTTTTACACCGACTGGTTCCCGCGTGAGAGCAAGCGTGGGGGAGCCTGGGCCAATGGACTAATCGTCGGCGAACGCGACGGGGCGCTCGAGCCACATCTGGGCCTCAACTGTGGCAACCTCACCCCTCCGGTGGGCACCGCCCCTGCCCTGCTGACCCCCAGGGAAGTAGAAACCGTATTCCACGAGTTTGGTCATTTCCTGCATATCGCCCTCTCCAACGTAGAGGTCAAAAGCCTGGCTGGAACCAAAGTGGCCTGGGATTTTGTCGAGCTGCCCTCACAGATTATGGAGAACTGGGTTTGGGAGCGAGCCACCCTCGAGCTGATAGCTCGCCACTATCAAACCGGCGGAGCCCTACCCGAAGCCCTGTTCCAGAAAATGCAGGGTTCGCGCAACCACTGGTCGGCGGGAGATACCATGCGCCAGCTATGGTTTGGCACCCAGGATTTAGACCTACACGTGAACTACAACCCAGCTAGGGAGAACCTGCTGGACTACCTCGAGGCCTTGCAAAGAGAGTTCAGCCCAACCCTACTGATGGAAAGCCCCATCTACATAACCAGTTTTAGCCACCTGTTCGGCTCGCCGGTGGGCTACGCCGCAGGCTACTACTCCTACAAGTGGTCGGAGGTGCTGGATGCCGATGCCTTCACGCGCTTCAAGCGGGAGGGCCTCTTCAACCCCCAGACCGGCCAGGATTTCATCGAACATATCCTTTCCAAAGGCAACTCTGTAGACCCCGCCGACCTCTTTCGCGGTTTTATGGGCCGCGACCCCGACCCTCAGGCCCTGCTGGTGAGGTCGGGGCTGCTCGGCTAAGACCCACGAGATCGATCAACGAATCCACCCGAGCCGTGCATGGATGTAAATGCTGATTGAGACAGGCGGTACTTCCCACCTTTTACCCAGGGGTAAGCTAGAAGTATGGCAACCAAACACGTGACCCTACACCGGCTGAGCGGACACCGTTTCCTGGGTATCAACGAGGGCGGCGACAAGGTGATGATTGACGGCGACAGCCCTTCCACCGGGCTGCGCCCGATGGAGCTGCTGTTGGCGGCGTTGGCAGGCTGCACGGCCTACGACGTGGTGGATATCATGGACAAAAAGCGCCAACCGCTCGGGAACTACCGGGTGGAAACGGTAGGCGAACGGGCCGAGGAACACCCCAAACGCTATATCCATATTACCGTCACCCACTATGCTTCCGGCCCCAACGTGACCCTCGAGGCTCTACAAAGAGCCGTACAGCTCTCCCACGAGAAATACTGCTCGGTTTCGGCCAGCCTGAACATGCCCATCGAGGTAAAAGCAGTGCTCGAGCCCTGGCAAACCCAGCAGCAACAGTAAAACCCGGCTCTGCCGTTACCGAGGGCGGAGTCGGCCCCAGGCCGATAGCCGCTCTGCGGCTACCCGAGGGCGG
>JADMIM010000171.1 GCA_015478585.1 Thermaceae bacterium
CCCCGGTAGCTTGTAGCGGTAAGTTCCTCCGGCTTCCCCAGCAAAGGTAACCCCGGAGTCCGTCATCGGGGCCGCCGATTGCAGGGCTTTGTTTTGTAAGGGACGAGGGGGATTGAGGCTGCCCTCGAGCAAGGGAACTACCCCTGCTACGAGTTCGGTCTGGCCCAACTCGAGCGCACTATCCAGGCCATTGGTCAGGCTGGCCCAGCCCACCAACGCGCCATTCTCGAGGTTAGCGGCATCACCACCAACCTGGAGGGTATAGCGCAAATCCCAGCTCACCGCCCGGCTCAGATAGCTCAGCGTGGCTGGCCCGCCCCCTTGATAGCGAAAGGTAATTTTGGGGCCTTTGGCAGTGCTAAACCCGCTGGGGTCGGGGTAGCCAATCGGGCCAGGCAAGCCCACCAGATAACGCCCTTCGTACAGGAAGAGGTTTTTATCCGCGCTCACCACAGTAGCCTCGCGCCACTGGCCTTCCCAGAAAAACTGCAGCTTTTTGCCCACGTAGGTCTCGAGGGGGTTTTGTACCGGCTCGGCCTGAATTTGCCGGGACAACTCGCTGACCCCCAGCAGCCGCAAGGTTCCCGGAACCAGGCTTTCAAACAGGGTCTGACCCGGTTCCCAGGCCCACAGGTTTTGCGGTAGGTTCTGGGCTTGTTGCAGTTCGGCAAAGCCCCGGTAGATGGTCGTTCCTTGGGCTTGGGCCAGGCTAAGCAGCGATAGCAGGCCGAGGGTACACAAGGTTTTCTTCATAAGAAAAGTAAAACACCCCCGTGCTAGACGAGGATGAGAGTGGGTTTATGAAAGGTTGAACCGGTATATGGGATGGTGGGGGTTATGGCGCTTAGCGGGTAGAAGAGTTTCAGAAATCGGTCTAACTCGCTTCTGCCCCGTCAGAGTGGACAATCAAGCCACAATCCAGACTGTGTACAAGTAACTGCTTTGTTTCTCCGCCCCATCTTGACCATGAGAGTTGCATTTGTGATGCTGATTACGGAGGTGAATACCATCATGCGTTTACATCCTTTTGGTCGTTGGTCTTGGGCTGGGGCTTCTTCTAGCGTCTTGTGGGACACAAAAAGCCCAGCCACCGGCCTCGAGTGTGGCAGATGTGCTGACCCAAGCTAAGCCGATTCCTGTGGCGTTTGGACAAGCCTTGGCGCTCAAGGACAAGCTCGAGAGTGGCCTTTCACTACAGGCCGCAAAAAACCTGAAGATGGCTACCGAAGTGGTCTATGACCTCCAAGGCACACCGTTTTACAACCTCACTGTTGCGGTGCTGAACCTGCCAAAGTGGGGAAAATTTTGGGATGTAATCAACACTTACGACCCTGGCCTCAAGTACACCTTGTATGGAACAGGAGCCTCAGATGTCCGCAGCATCTACGACTTCGAGTTTAGCAACAACCTGGCCGAGAAGCTAAAGGCTGTGCGAGCTGTAGCAGGTTCGTACCAGCGTTTGGTGTCTCCCTCGGGAGCACGCTTATATCTCGAGGATGCCAGCGGTGGATTGTGGGAGGTCTGGAGCGCTCAACCCGTTCCTCAAGCGGCAGTTGAGCAAGACAAGCGAGACTATCAAAAGCTGAAAAAAGGCTTTGAGGATAACCCTCAGCTTGCTCAGGAAACCAAACAAGCTTGGAAAGATGTGATGGGTGACAACAATGCCCCCACCCCTCCCACGCCACAATCTACAGACCTGGTAAGTTGGAAAACCTTCACCCAGACTGACGGAACCCTAGATGTAAGCGGGCTTACGCAAACCTTAGAAAGCAAAGGAGCCTCCATCCAGCGCCAGGGACAGGGGGTAAGTGCCCAAAGTGATTACAAATACTGCATCGGTTTTCTTTGCACTACCAGCATTTTTGCTCATGTGCTGGGGCGCAATGACATCGACAACTACAACTGGGATAATCCCGTGAATGACCCAGTTCTAAACGACGATATCTCTTACGGCGACCCTTGGGGAAATAACCAAAATGTTGTCTATAACTACCCTTATAGTTATCAGCCTGCTCCCAGTGGTGGTAACTTCACTCCAACCCCATTCGGCCCTGGGACTACCTGGGGTATGCGTGACATTGCGCCTACAGGCATTGTGTTTCAGCCCTACGCAATAAATGGATGTGGAGCACAGACCTTCACCCGCTTGATGGGTTGGTACTACATGAACAGAGGTGTGACTGCGGGATATGGCTCTAAAGAAGCTCTGGCCCTAGACATGAACCGTCCAGTGCAAGCAGACAATGCTCCTGCCGGGATTTATGAGCCATACATAAGCAGAATCATGGGTGCAGGCAGTTATCATGGATGGCAAACCGCAATAAGCCCGTATGGCCTTTTCGGACAAGGTGGGGGATTTATCGCAGGAGGTAATGCTTGGTTGAACGAGAGGAGTGTTGGGCGACAACTGGTTGGACAAATGTATTTCGACCCCACGGGTTGGATTGGTGTCAATGCGCTTGCACCATTTAGACCCCTGGATGTGGGTTTTAACTCGCTTACCTGGAATGTTCACTTCAACATTCGAGCCGCTATTCACGACAGAAGTGAACCTGCTATTGCCCTTTACAGAGAACAGTACCCTGCTAATTGGAAAGACCCTTTTGGCTGGGGCGGGCACTACGGCCTAATCTTTGCCTACAAAAACTATACCAATCCTCTCTACGTGGACGTTTACGCTTGGATTTCGTATCGGGAAGGAGGCAATCCTTCAGGCTGGGTAAACATTACCAACCGCTGGGAGACCATGGGTGGAGTAGTGTCTTTGCAGCCGCCTGCGCCTACCCCGCCGCCTAGCGGAGGTTGCAGCAATCCCCGAATTTGTGGATAGCTAACGGTGGTTTGCGCTGTTCTGGAAGAGGAAAAACCGATGAGGCGAGCTAAACTGCTAATGTTGCCCCTGCTTCATTTTAAGAAGCAGGGGGTTGGTTGCATCAGTTTGCAAATGCGCCTCAACCAAAGGAGGCAGTGATGAAGAAAACCATACTGCTTGCTTTCGCTCCACTTGTATTGGCTGGCTGCTTTGACTACGGTCAACCGCCGACTTCAGTTTACTTCTATTACCAAGCCCAGGGATTGTGTCAGGGAGTAAAAATCACAGCTATTGTCGGGAGTTTTTTTGAAAAGGGTGTGGTTCAGGCAATAGAACAGAAATCAAGTTCTCCACTTGAATATACCTACACCGTTGTGGGGACTGTTCAAAACAACTCTTTCACCCTTCCTAGAGGCTTGGCAAAAAATGATGTTTACCAGGTAGTAGTAGGTCGTACCAGTAATGCTTACAATAATTACCCAACATCGCTTCAGCTTCAGTGTTTGCCTAATTCTCCAACTCTGGCAGGAGCCATGCCTGCCCAGACCGGTGCACGTTTGAGGATTATTGAAGACCCCACCCAACCTTCTAACCTGCGTACAGAACAGGTCATTTTGTCAAGCTCAAACTGATGGAGGCAGTGATGAAGAAAACCATACTGCTTGTTTTATCCCCACTTGTGTTAGCT
>JADMIM010000172.1 GCA_015478585.1 Thermaceae bacterium
GAAGTGCTCCCGTTTTCGACCGGCGCGCGCTCCAGGTTTCGATCAGCATTCACACCAAGAACCGAAAGAGCAGTCAGAGCACCGGCAGAAAGGCCGCTCGGGGCCAGAAGCGCACGGTGATGCCTGTGGTCGCCGAGAAGGTGCCTGCTGACCTACCGGACGAGGTCATCCGTGCGACCCAGTGGAGCAAGAAGAAGGGCAGGGTGGATCGTTCCGGCCAGCTCCACGCTCTCGTAGCGGTGGCTATGTCCCATGGCTACAGCGATGGGCAAACCATGGCCATCGGCCAGTTGAGCGAGCCAGGCCAGGACAAGTGGCCAAATCCTGATGACCTCTATCGGGGCATCCAGATGTCCATTGAGAAGCTGCGTCCCAATCACGACCATGTCGGCCTGACGTGCCGGGAGGCAGGGTGTCCCACCGTCCACCACCCCCAGCTTCTTGGTCAGCTCCTGGCCATCGAAGGAGCTTTCAAATCGAACTACAGGCCGGGCCGATCGTTGAAGTCGGACAGCATGGCCATGGATGCGTTCCTGCTGCTGGCTCACCAGTTGGGCGATTTGGTAATCGACATGTCGGTTCGTCAGTTGGCAAAGCTTGCTGGGGTGAGCCGGGCTACCGCCGAGCATTGTCTTCGGCGGCTCACCAGGGCCGAGTACCTGTCTCTAATCACTGAAGGGGATGCGGGAGTGACAACGCCTGGTAGTGGCCCATTTCCAAACCACGGCTACCGCTACAGGCTCACGTGCCCAGGTGCAGAACCTATGACACACAACCACACCCCTGTTTTTTGTGCTTTTGAAGGGAGTAGGGCATTCGAAATGCTGGACCCCAAACACGAGCTGTGGCACTTCACTGGTCTTCATCGTGAACGCAGGACATTTGAAGCACTAGTAATCGGCCTCACCACCATCCCTGAGATAGCTGATTACCAAGGCCTCACACCTCGCACGATTAAAGAGCATCTAACGGCTCTCTCCCTCCACGGCATGGCTGAAGTCAAATCAGACGGCCAAACATGGATGGCCCATGACCGCCCCCCTGACGAGGTAGCACAGGAGCTGGGGACGCTGGGGAAGGGGAGAGAGCGAAATGCCCAGTACTCCCATGAGTCAAAGAACTACAGCACCTGGCTCGTCCTCCGAAAGAAACAACGTGAACGTGAGCTACGTGAGATGGAGGATCGGCTTACCCAGGAGCTAATCGACAAGGGCTTCCGATGGTTCGGTTCATTCCTAATGCGCACCGAGGTCTACGAGAAGAGCCAGAGTGCCAAGGCGAAGAGGCTGTCTGCTCAGTTGAAATCACAGCACCCAAGACACCGTGTTCGCTACACACCGGCCAGCGACATCGCCGAAGAGACGAGAGCGATGCTGAGGGCCTCCTCTGACGCCCAGATGACAACCGACCAATCCACCTCCATCAGAAAGCGTGTGATCGTCCGACCTTGGGTAGAGGACCGTGCTGCTAGGGAGGCCAGCATTTGATGAGAGCAGTCCTGATTTATTCTGAGCCGTCTGCTTCTTCTTCGGTACCCCGAGGTAGCCGGAGACAGTCCTAGAGGCACAGAACAAATCACAGGGCCACTGAAGCGACTGGACCTACTGCACCGTCTACCTCCGGTGAGACATACGTGACCGGGTTGGTGGGGGACAGGAGCGATCCAGTTAGTGATGGTTCACTGCTGTGAGCTGATTGCCTGCCCACCCTTCCCTATCGTGCCCGCAGGGGCTAGGTCATCTGCAACACCACCGGTGAGGGGCACCACCGTCATTCGGAATGCCTCCCAAACGTCAAGCTGGAACCGCCGCCACCGATCACGGTCCAGCCGAGGACCCAGGTAACCCCGATTAGCAATGTCCGCCAAGGCGAGGACATACGACTCAGGGTAAAGACGTTTTCGTAATCGAGGCTCGTCGGGATGCAGGTCAAATGGAGCCTCCGGCAACAGACCGAGCCGGGTCCAATACCGGACGGTCCACGTCGTTCGCCCTAATGCGAGGGCCACATGGCCGATGGTCAAGAGGATGCACGTGCGGCCATCGATCTCAGTTCGGATGGGCGAGCGAAGGTATTTGCCGGTGCATTCCATCCCTCGATGATCGGCTCTTCGTGGCCCTGGGGCGTAGTCACCGAGGATGCCCGGCCCTGCTGGTCCATCGCTGCTTGGGGTATTCTGGCGACACCACATTCAGAGCGATCGAGGGACCCGGCCCAACGACATCGCACCAACCGAGCCTGACGGCCACGGTGGTAATGCCGGAGCAATGAGGAGGCCCGCCATGACGGGTAATCAGTTCCGGCACCCAGCAATCGATGAGTGGATCGCCGAGGTGGATGCCCTTCTGGCCGAGCAGCGTGATCGCTCGATTAGCCCCTCCGAGGGTGGGCAGTTCCCCCGCATCGGTGAGGTGGAGAGGTGGACGACCACCCTCGCAGATTTCACCACCTCGGTCGGACAGCTCCTTGACCGGCTGACCCACGATCCCGGGCGCTGGGTCCTCGTCTTGGAAATCGATGAGTCGCACGATCGATTCATCCGAGGAGTGTTTTACGAGGATGGCTCCCTCGTGCTGGAGACCCTCGGTAATCGTCACCTGCACGGCGAGTTCCGACTGTCGGAGGAGCAGGCCGCTGATTTGGTCGATCTCGGCTGGCAGCAACCCCGCTACGACGGGAGGGCTACCTGGGCATTCATCGAGGCGACCCACTCCCCGGAAATCGACCGTGTAGCCAGGGCCGTAATCACGACACTGCATCGGGTCTTTCAGTCCGTGGACTCCGACCCAGTAATCCTGAAGCTGTCCAGCCTGACCGAACGAGGAGCGACCGCCGCCAGCGAACGCCCACTCGCAGAACCCCTACCGGAGCCCAGGAGCAACGGACACCGCCCATTGCCCGTCCCGGCGTCACTGGGGTCTGCATCGGTTTCAGTCCTTCGGACTGAACCCTGGGCCGTCTACCACGAGGTGCTCTATCCAGAGCCCACTCGACCGACGAGTGCCTTCGGCCGGTGGAAGCGGGCCACCACCGGAGCCAACATCGCCCGGACGTACTGGGCCGCTCGTGAGCGGGCACGACAGCGCTGGACTTCGATCCCACACACCGCCGGGGAGTGGCAGCTTCAGCACCCTCCCGTCGCCCTGTGGATGCCCGAGTCTGCTGAGGCGGCATGCCTTGGCTGCAAGTGGCTTGGCGGGGGAGTGACCATCGAGCAGGCCGCCGAGCTGGCACGACAACACTCAGTGGACAGCGGTGATGATCCATTGGTCGTCCACCCACTGTCGGTGCCGGTCTCAGCACGGAATGGTCCGACAGACCAACCCCTCGGCCGCAGCTCAGTCCCGCCAGTGTCAAATGGCCGACCCGTCGAGCATCTCCTAACAGGCCCGCTGTGGGATCACTTCGACCCCGTCGGATTTGG
>JADMIM010000031.1 GCA_015478585.1 Thermaceae bacterium
AGGTGGTTTTTATGCTCACCTTTGACTTTAGCCGCACGTATACGGTGGCGCTATTGTTGCTTGTTACCACCTGATAGGAAGCGACCTGGGGTGAGTCCACTTCGGTATCGGTGGCGGTAGGAGCCATGCCCTGGAAGCGTATGGTCAGGGTCGCATCCCCTTGGCTGAGCTGATAAGTCGCGTTGCCCTCGAGGTCGAACACCATCCGGGTGTAGCCTTCGTGTAGACCCAGACGAGGAAAAGCCAGGGCTGTAGCCAGAAGCACCGCTAGAATGGCAAGAAACCGCATTTGCGGTCAGTATAGCTCATCTGGGAGCCTTAATTTGTTCATGAATTACTCAGACTCACCCAGCGCTAGACCGGTTGTGTCTTGGCGGGTGCAGCTCGATTTATCTTGTCTAGTAGGACACATCTCACGAACAACGGTGGGGGCATTTGGGGAAAACGCTCCTAGGGGCTCATCAATTGCGGTAAGTTAGTAGGCAGTGGAAAAGACCCAGACCGACCCCCAGCCCCCGCCGGGCCGTCTGATAGGCGAGGTGCAGTATTTGTTTTTGCTGTCGGCTCCGCGCTTGATCGCCGAGAGCATTCGCAACCGCCTCGAGGCCGTGCGTGTGCCGGTATATCTGGAAACGCCTTTCAGTGGTATACCAGAAGCCTATATTGGGATGTATATCGGCCATGTCAGCTTGTGGGTTCCTGAAGCCCTTTACCACGATGCAGTCTTGATTGTCGAACGAGACCACCAAGGAGAGTCGCTATGAACCGAGGAACCTTATGAGTGTGGTAGGGATTGACCTGGGGGGAACCAAAATTGCCGCAGGGATGTTCGCCGGTGGAACCCTGCGTTCGCGCGTTACCGTACCTACCCCCGAGGCCGGAGGGCAGGCGGTCATCGAGGCTATGGCGGCTGCGGTCAAGGCGGCTATGAACGAAGCAGGCTCGGAGGGCGGGGCTATAGCCAAGGGGATTGGTTTGGGCACGCCGGGGCCGCTGGATTATGCCAAGGGCCTGATCAAGTTTGCCCCCAATATCGCGGGGTTTAACAATTTCCCCATCCGACAACTCCTCGAGGAAGCCTCGGGGATGAAGGTTTATCTCGAGAACGACGCGAATGCCGCAGCATTGGCCGAACATGTCTTGGGAGCAGCCAAAGAAGTAGATAGTTCGCTCTTCGTCACGGTCTCGACGGGGGTGGGTGGGGGTTTTGTGTTAAGCAACCGGGTGCTGCGGGGGGCCCACGGGCAGGGAGCTGAGGTCGGGCACATCACGGTGTTACCGGGGGGGCCGCTATGTGGCTGTGGTCTGGATGGCTGTCTCGAGGCGGTTGCGACTGGCCCAGCCATGGAGCGCATGGCCCTGGCGGTCTACAAAACCGAGACCAATACCCGCGAACTCTTCGCCCGTTTCCAGGGGGGTGAGCCCAAAGCCCAGCGCATCGTGTTGCAGGCCGCAGGCTATGTGGGAATCGGCCTGGCCTCGCTAGTGAAATCCTTCGACCCCGAGATGATCGTGCTGGGCGGTGGGGTGGCCCTCAATGCCGGACAGGCGTATCTCGACGAGGTATTGCGGGTGTATCACCGATACATGGAAGGTTGGATTGCTCCACCGGTGCAACTGGCCAAACTCGGCTCGGAAGCCGGACTTCTAGGAGCGGCCCTGACGGCAGCAGTCGAAGTGGGAGAGGTATAAAACCTGCTTAATTCCTCCCAAAACCCCTCGAGGCGAAAACCGTTCCAGAGCGAAAAACGTTACATTAAGAAAGCTTCAATACTTCCGGGGTCATTTGCGGTTGCTTTGCCTTCGAGGTCAGGAAGAAAATCGGTCTTGGTATGGTGACTTCTGACCTTGTTCGGTATGTGCAGCAGAAACTCGAGCGCGGAAGCAGCCCCGAGAAAATCAGGCAGGCTCTAGAAAGCCAGGGCTGGCCCA
Organism: Thermaceae bacterium; assembly: GCA_015478585.1. Taxonomy (GTDB): domain Bacteria; phylum Deinococcota; class Deinococci; order Deinococcales; family Thermaceae; genus Meiothermus. Next base: position 1,933 of record JADMIM010000031.1, read on the forward strand.
AGTCTGACGTGTATGAGGCCATACAAAAGTTCATGGCCCCCGATATTCGTGATACCCTACTCGACCTCGAGCCCCAAGCCCCCAAGCCCGTCCTTAGCCAGCCAACCCTGGTCTGGATTTTCCGTATAGGCTTAGCCGGGGTATTCCTGGTTAATAGTGTGGTGGCCTTGGTGGAGCCCATCTCGTTTGTCAAACTGATGCAGGCCAGCCTGATGGGGCATTTCATCCACAGCTTTGCCCCTTTCACCACCCTTATCGCCATCAACGACGGTTTGCTGGGCCTGTTAATCTTGTCTGGGCGCTGGCAAAACTACGTGTTGGCCTGGTCGGGGATGTGGCTGCTGGCGGTGACGGTGGTCAAGCTCACGGCGCTCAGTTTCTAAGTATCTCCAGGGTGGCTTTGTCAAAAGCCACCCCGAAAGGGGATGGTCGTAGACCATAGCCGCTCTGCGGGGCGGAGTGGCGCACCGCGCCATAACGGCTCTGCCGTTACCGAGGGCGGAGTCGGCCATGGGCCGGTAGCCGCAAAGCGGCTACCCGAGCTAACCTGGGTGAGGTTGCCAATATAGAAATTATGCAACCTCACCCAGGAGCCACTTATCGCGGTTCTCTGCTCAGATAGGCACAGTAAATAGGTCCAGGCTACCCCCAGATTCTTTTCGAAAACCGCTCTAGCGCAGCACAAAAGTCTTGATAGCCGCATCTACGGCGCTGTCGTATTTATCGCCTTCCTCGAGCAAAGCCGAAAAAGTCAGTACGTATTTTTTATCACCTTTGCCGGGCAAGAAGTAGAAAACCTGCCTTAGCAAGCTTTTTTGCTGCTGGGCTTGCGTCACCAAGCGAATTCCTTGGAGCCCCGACTGGGTGAGGAAAGGGGTCTGCCCGAGGTTGCGAAAATCTACAAACACTTGGGCGATGTTCTTGAGGTTGAGCGCTGTATATTCCCCTATTGAACCAGCGAACTGTTCGTCCACCACAACGATATTGGGGGCAAACCCCTTGACCGGTGTGCCGTAGGCGACCTTGTATTTGAGCCCTGGGAACTCTCGAGTCTGCCAGCCCTGGGGAATGGTAAAAGCAAACCCCCCGCCAGGCTCACTTATCTCGGTAGTCTGGGCCAGACCAAGCGAGGTCAGGGTTAGCCAAAGCAGTAGCGCTAGACGCAACATGGGTTCAGCCTAGCATTCCTAGGTTCCCTTCAAAGCCCGTTTGAACAACTGCGGGGCAAACTCGCCTATGGCCCGCAAAAACCCAGTGATGCCCCTGGCCCGCCCTGGGGTGATATAGACCGGTACGCCTAAGTTTTCGGCCTCGAGCCGTACCGGTTCGGAGAGGTCGTGGCCCACGTAGCTGCTGACAATCATCATCCCGTGGGCGCGTTCCAGGCGGCTTTGAATCCGGCGGATTACCTCGCGCCCGGCAGTGTTGCCATCGGAATCGAACCAGTCCAGCTTCAGGCCCTGAGCCTCGAGGTGAGGCACCATGCGGCTTCTGAGCTGGGTATGGCCGCCCACCACAATCAGATATTCCCCGTGAAAGCGGGGCAAGCTGCCCTGCATTAAACTTTCCGGCGTGGTGGCGGCGAGGGGGTCGGATACCCCGTCCAACTCAGACAAAGCCTTGGAAGTCGCTTTGAGTTCCTCCAAGTAGAGTTGCAGCTCGAGGTCGGTGGGGTTGAGGAAGAGCAGGTTGCGCAGCAGTTCGCGCGAAAGCTCTAAGTCTTTCTCGGCATAGTAGGCCATGTCCAGAGCTTTGCGCCACTGTGCGGCGGCTTTTTTGTAGAGGCCGATGCGTTCGTAGTGCTCGGCCAGGTCGTAGATTACCTCGAGGGCATCGGGGTGGTGGGCCAACTCCGAGAGCAGCAGGCCCTCTGCTCCCAGGGCTTGCCCGGCGCTATACAAGGCCGCTAGGTACTGCCCGCGCACCGCCTCGGCCTCGCTGCTCTGGCTGAAGCTACGTGACAGACGGTAGGCTTGCTCGAGATACTCCAGGGGTGGGTCGAGGGTGCGCCCCAGCCACTGGGCCAGCATTCGGAAGGCTTCCCAAGGGCCTTCCAAGGTCTCGACCAGGCGCAGTACCTCGCCAATATCGGCACTCACCAGCCCCAAACCAGCATCGCGCACCCGTCCCAAAAACTCTCTCGCCACCACCGGCTCTCCCACCCGCAGCGCTTCTTGGGCCAGTTCGTAGAGTGTAGGCACGGAATAGGCTTTATGGGCGTGGGCTCGCTTGTGGTCGCCCAACACCTCCGAGACGGGATATTCCAGGATGCGCTTAGAAATCGCCAGCAGATGATAGGCGGTTCCGGCAGGCTCGCCCTTGGATTCCCTGGCGGCCCGCTCGAGGTAGCGCAGGGCTTCGGGGTGTCGGCCTTCGCGGTGGCGCAGCATTCCCAGGGCCAGCAGGGCGGTGGCATCCTCGGCTTTGGCGACAGCATCGGTCAGGTACGGCTCGACCTCCTTCAGCTCCTCCAGGGGCACGCTGTCGAGGAACCCCGGCCCCCGCACCCTCAAGCCCGCCAAGGCCAGCCCCAAAGCTCCAGTGGCTTCACCGAGGTCGTACAGGCGCTGGGCATAGCGCTCGGCTCTGGCCCATAGGCCCTGTTGCAGAGCGGCCCCCAACCCCAGCTCCAGCAAACCACGTGTAAGCAGGGTGGAAGAGAGGTCTTCGGCGAACTCCACCCGGCGGCTAGCCTCGCTCCAGTCGCCTTCGCGGGTCAGGCGGGCCACCCGCTCCTCGATGCGAAGGAGGGTGGTTTTCAAGTAGACCTCGGCTTCGGGTAGGCCACATTCGTAGAGTTGCCGCAGGGCCTCAGAAAGTCGCCCCAGACCCATATAAACCTTGCCCAGAGCCAATTTCCAGCGCCCACCCCGGCTGCTGAGTTCTTCCAGGCGGGGCAGGGCACGGCGGTAGTCCTCGAGTTCGGCCCAGCACAAAGGCCGCAAATCCTCGGCATCCTGGCGACCTGCCAAGGCTAACGCTGCATCGGCCTCGGCAAACCTCGACAAGGAGAGTAAGGCCCGCCCGCGCAGGTAGGCAAACTCTCCGCCAGCCCCCTCGGGAAGCCGCGAAAGCACCTCCGAATAAGCCCCTTCCTCGAGCAACCCCCAAATCTCGCTTACCGAGAGCGGCAGGCTAAGGCGCGGAGAACCACCAGGCAGAAGAGCAGCTTCTTCCTCGAGCAGCAGAGGGTTCTGCTGGGGTGACACCGCACCGCACAGCGCCTCGGGCAGCCGGCCCATAACCAGGGTATATTCCCCTTCGCCGACCTGAGCAACCTCCAAGAAGCCCAGCCGCTTGAGCACTCCTGCTACTGCTGCCGGGTTTTTGCCTAGAAAAGGCCCGTGCGAGTACACTACCAGCCCACCCGGCTTGAGCAGCCCCTCCAGCGCTCGCAGAGCCTGGTCAAGGTGGAAATGGGCGGTGAAGGTTGCTTCGTCTAAGCTGGGGGGTAAGTCTCCCAGATGGCTCTCGGGTAGCACCGATAGCAGCAGCACACTATCCATCTGCGGCAAGCTGTCCCGAGGGGATAGCGGGTCTATGCCAAACCAGCCCTGATGCCAACACACATCCTCACCGGTTCGGGCCTGACCCAGCGGTATGGCCTCGGCAACCCCTTCCAGGGCGTGCCACTCGAGTTCAGGCCGGGCATCAGAGAGCAGCTTGACCAGGGCCCCAGTAAAGGCCCCGACCTCGAGGATGCGCCCCTGGGGTGGCAAAACCTTTGGCAACTCCCGCAGGTAAAACTCAATAAAAGGCAGATGAACCGCATACACCAAGCTCTCGAGCCGCTCGCGTGGGTGGCTGAGGAGTTGGCGGTAAAAACTTCGTATGCCTTCTAGGCCGTCCTCACCGTCAAGGTAGCGTTTCCAGACTTGCAGAATCGGTCTTCGGCGGGAAGGGCTGCCGATGCGCTTGGCAAGCTCGGCCTCGAAGCGTCCCGGCGAGATGGGGTTCTCGAGGTGAAACTGGCTACGAAAATAGCGCTTGACCTGGGTATCCACCAAACCTCCAACGGAGTACGCTGAAAACAACAGGCAGAGTCTAATGGCCTTGGTCAGCAATTGGGCTTTGACGGGCTTCTGAGTGCCCCCAGAGGGACTCTGAACCCTTATCAGCATACACCATTTTGGGTTTATTCTTCAAAACCCCTTGGGAAATTTTGGGGATATTTTGACTGCCGCCATCTTTACTCGAAACTTCTAATGGCTGCAATCACTGCCTCGATTTGGGGCTCCTCGAGGAAGGGGTGCATGGGCAGGCTGAGCACTTCGGTAGCGGCTTTCTCGGCCTGGGGAAGCGAACCCTGCGGGGCCAGATCGCCGTAGGCCGGTTGCAGGTGGGCTGGAACCGGATAATGCACGCTGCTACCGATACCTCGAGTTTTTAGATGCTCGGCCAGTAGGTCGCGTCGAGGGTGGCGCACCGTGTATTGGTGAAAAATGTGCATGGCATAGGGGGCTTCGCAGGGGGTTTGCAGCAAATTTTTCAGGCTTTCTGAGTAACGCCGTGCGATCTCGCGGCGGTGGGTGTTCCAGTTTTCCAGGTGGGGTAACTTGACCCGCAAAATAGCCCCTTGTAGTGCGTCCAGCCGCGAAGTGTATCCGGCTGCTCGGATATGGTGATAACGCGAGGATTGCCCGTGCGAAGCAATCAGACGCGACTCTTCGGCAAGGTGGTCGCTGTGAGTGGCGATGAACCCGGCATCGCCATAAGCCCCCAGATTTTTGGTGGGATAGAGGCTAAAAGCTCCAGCATCGCCGATGGTTCCGGCTTGTGGGTTATGGCAGTCACAGGCCAGGTCATTGCGCTGGCATCCCTCAGCGCAATACCGTGCTCCGATGGCCTGGGCGGCATCCTCGAGCACCTTCAGGTCATGGGCCTGGGCAAACCCCAAAATCTCTCGCATCGGTGCGACCTGACCATACAGATGTACTGGCAGAATGGCTTTGGTACGGGGGTTGAGAGCAGCCTCCAGCAAAGTGGGGTCGAGGTTGAAGGTCTGGGGGTCAATGTCTACCAGTACCGGCCTGGCCCCTACGTGCTGGATGGCCTCGAGGGTCGCAATGAAGGTGAAAGGCGTGGTAATTACCTCATCCCCTGGCCCTATCCCCATGGCCCGCAGGGCGATGAACAAGGCATCGGTGCCAGAGCCGGTGGTAATGATGTAGGGGATATTCAAGTATGCCGAGAGTTCGGCCTCGAGGGCCGCTACCTCGGCCCCACCCACGAAGCCACCCGAGGCCAATACCCTGCCCACGGCCGCATCTATCTCACTTTTGAGATCCTGATATTCTCGCTTGAGGTCTAAAACTGGAATCATTCACAACTCCTGCTCTAAAGTTTACCGTTAACCGGCCCTCGTTCAGCGCAAAAACGCCGGAGGCGCTCATTGGGTAAAGCTCTTTGCTCCTCTCACCGGTAGATCCCCTTGCCCAGCCACCAGCCCAGACCCAGAGCCAGCACGTTAGCCAACCAAGAAGCAATTTCGGGAGCCACGGCTCCGGTCAGGGCCAGAGTTTTGCCTGTGGTGAAGACCACATAGTAGGCAATGGTCAGGGTCAGGGCCATAGCCAGGGCTGAGCCCAGGCTAGCGGTTCGCCGCACCGCGATGGGCAGGGCCAGAAACAGTACCATCAAGTTGGCGAGGGAGAGGGCCACGCCGGTATGCCACTGGGCCCTGGCCTCGAGCTGTTCTTTGGGTGGGGTGGCGGGGTTGCGGAGCTTGTTCCACCATACCGATAAGGGCACTGCCGACTCGAAACCGCCTCCAGCGTATTTGGCCTCGAGGTCTTGTTGGGTTTGCGAGAGGCGAATACTGAGTTCCGCCCCTGCTGATCCGATATTCTGGGCCTTAATCAGATTTTGTAAACCTGCCTGGGCCTCAGCCAAGCTATTAAAGTCGGGTAGCGGCAACTGCGAGAAATCCAGGGTAAAAGTCTGGTAGTCCTTAAAAATCAGACGGCTGTTAGCAAATCGTGCGGTCTGGGCCAGGATTACCGTAAGGGTGCGGTCTTGCCAGGTCTCCAGGCGTACCCCCACCACCTCCTGCTTGGTCGCGTCATAGCTGTCGAAGCGCAGGCGGTATGGCCCTACCACCAAATCTTGCCCGGCCAGCCTAAACAGCGCGTTGCGCTCGGGAACCAGAGCATTCCAGTACATCAGCACCGAGGCCCGGTTGGCCCAGGGAATCACCCACTGGGCCAACCCCAGCGAGAGTGCCGAGAGGAGCACCCCACCAATCAAAAACATCCGGGCCGTGCGCAGCAGCGAGATTCCTCCGGCCTGCATTACCAGCAGCTCGTTTTCTCGGCTGAGCCGCCCATAGGTCAGCAGCACCGCCAGAAGAATGGCTGTGGGTAGAGCCAGCGAGACCGCCGCCGGAACAAACAAGGCCATCCACTCGAGGGTCTTCCAAAAGGGCGCGGTGCCGAGGTATTGGGCCCGTGGCAGCACATTGGTAAGGATGCCCAAGGCTACGTAGAGCACCAGCCCAAAGCCAAAAATGGGCAGGGCTTCGCGCAGAAAATATCGGTCAAGGCGGATCAAAAGCGGTCTCCGGCTGTGCAAAATGCCAAAGGCGGAGGAGAGCTTGCTTGGCCCTTTTTGCCTTCGGCGTTTTGCGCATTGCGTTTAGGGATTTGCCTTCTCATCGTAGCTCGAGGCCAAAGATAAACTTTCCAGTGGTCTTCTGGTCGGGGGTCTGGGGCAAGAAGATATACTGGTAGCCGATTTTCCAGATAAAACAGCAATCTGCATAGCGCAGCTCGAGCCCGGCCCGGCTGATCCCCTGCCGCAGGAAATCATAGCCGATATTGGGGGAAAGGCTGAATGTATCGGTGCAGGAAAGCGGGTTAGGATTGAAGCCAAGCACCAACTCCCGCCGCTCGATATCGGGCAGCCCATCGGCACGGGTAATCTTGCCGCCACAACCCGCACAGAGGTTGTACTGTGCCCAGATTTCCCCGAAGTATTGCTGCCAGCCGTAGCGCACGCTGCCGCTGGTCTCGCCGTTCAAGAAGTCTCGGCTGAGGTTAGTGCTCAAGCCCTGGTCGGCGAAACTGCCGGAAATCCTCTGGGTGGCTTGATGGCGCTCGAGCCAGAAACGCGAGGGTCGGTTTTCCACGCTCCAGTCATAGCGCAGGCTAAGGTTGAAGTCGGCGTTATAGCGGCCTTCTATGCTCCCGCCGACCACGAAGTAGTTGGGATATTGTGGATAAAAAGCGATGCCGCTGAAGGGCTCTAAGTCCAGGGAGAAAGGCCCGTTCTGGGCGGCATAGTGGTAGCGCAGTTCGGAGCCTGCGGCCAGGCCCTGCTGGGGGCCCAGGGTGGGGATTTGCAGGTTGGCATCGCGGGCAATCTGCCCGTACGCCTCGAGGCTAAAGTTGTCCAAGGCCCAGGTGTTTTGCAGACGGAAGCCGTAATGCCCTACGGTGGTGTCGTGGGTGAAGAGCACCGGGCCGTCTTGTACCAGACTCGAGCTGCTCAGGCCGCTTTGGGCATGGGCCTCGAAAGCGGCCTGAAAGACCCGTCCACCCTCGCTAGCCGCACCCCCAAAGCGTACTCCGGGGTCGGGACTCCCCAGTTGCAGTGCCAGCACTGTAAAGCGGGCATTGGGGATAAACTTTCCATCGCTGGGGATGGGGAAATCCTGCAAGCCAAAATTAAAGCCCTGGTCGAAATCGGCCCGTACCGGCAGCGAGGCCACCAGGTCGCTGCTGGCCCCACCCCTGGTAGGCAAGCCAAAACTGTCGGTCAGGGATTGTTTCGGACTGACTTGCAGTTTCTGGAATTGAGCCAGCCCAATCTGTCGAAACTGCAACTCGCTTTGCTCCAGGACGGCCTCGCCAGTATCGGTATCGAAGCGCATGCTAGCTGCAACTATGCGCAAATCTTCGCCGCAGCGGCAGGTGGTAACACGGATGCCCTCGGCCAGCAGAGTTTTGTTCTGGACGGTTCCTTGGTCGGCCCAGAATCGATAGCGTGGGGTCTGCACGACCATGTTTTGAGCCTGCAAGACCCCGCTGGCTTGGTCGTAGTGCAGTTCTGGAGCTTGTAGCTCGAGGCCCTTGGTCTCCAGACAAGCTCCATCGGTGAAAACTGCCAGGCTACCGTTATAGTCCAGATTTCCACCTCCGGCTATGCCCTGGGGGGTCTCGAGGGTGTAGGGTTTATCAGCACACCCACCCTGAGCCCAAGCCAGACCAGCAAACATCACCAATGCCATGAAAAGGGTTTTTAGAGCGTGGACAAAGAGCGGGAAACGGGAAACAAGAAACAAAACCTCTGGCCTTCCTGTTTCCTGCTCTTTCTCCGACTCCCGTAACCCGCAACCCTGACCCCGACTCAACATGACCTACAGTTTATCGGCATAGGCCTTGAGCCGGTTCAGCAGGTCGCTGGGAACTTTGGTATTGGCTCGAGTTTTGCCGCTACCAAAGCTCAGCAGCAGGGTGCTGTCGGCTTTTTGCCCACGCAAAGTAGCGGCCCCATCTTTGTAGATGAAGCTGCCCAGCACCAGGGCTTGGTTCTTGGCGGTGTCTACCACTACGGTTTGGGCCTCGAGGCTGGGACTATTCGAGTGTACCTGGCCCTTGAGCACCAGAATATCCTCACCTAGTAACAAGCCCTGCTGGGCAGTTAGACCCTGAAGGTCTTTGGAACTGTAGCGCACCGAGTCCATCTTGAGGGTGTCAGGTTTTTGCTGATACTCGAGGCTAGCTGCATCAAACTCCCCGTCCTTGGATTTGAGGTGGGCGGTTTTGGCCCGGATGAAGTCGCCGTCTTTGTACTGAATGTATTTGGCAACCAGCGAGAGTCCATTTTTGTTGTCGGTGATGGTTCCACCCGTAGCCAGAGTATAGATGCCGGTAGTGGCATCGAGTTCGGAGTTGCCATTGGGCTTGACTTCAAAGCCCGCGAATCGTGCGGCTATGGCCAGCGACAGAAGAGGTAGGAGCCAAAGTAATCGGTTCATGCTTGTGATTTTCGCAAGCGGGTGTTTGAGCGAGATGAGCGAAGGGTCAAAACAAGAAATTCCGGGCAGAAGAGAGATAAAACACCTGAAGCGTTATCACAGCCTGACAGTGTTTCCCGCGAATATCCCATATGGTTGAATTATGACGGGTACGAGATGGCACACTCGTCAATGTGGGAAAGGCACCTGAGATGCCAGATGCAAGCTCTATGGCTCAGGCCAGCCGCTCGTAGGCGGGCAGGGTCAGGAACTCCCTGAACTCGGGTTGCAGCACCAGTGAGTCTAGCAATTCTGTGGCCTGCGCCAGGTGGGGCAAGTTGCCCAGCTTGGCGATTTCCTCGGTCTTGAGCTTTTCGTACAGTTCGGGGGTGATGCTTTGCCCATCATCCAACTTGGCCCCTTTGTGTACCCACTGCCACAGTTGCGCCCTAGAAATCTCGGCGGTGGCGGCATCTTCCATCAGGTTGAAGATAGCCACTGCGCCCGAGCCTCCCAGCCAGGCGGCGGTGTATTGCAGGCCCACGCTGATGTTGTTGCGCAAACCGGCCTCGGTGACTTTGCCTCCCGGTATGCGGAAATCAATGATTTGTTCGGGTTGGGGCAGCACATCTTCGCGCAGCCGTTCTTTCTGATTGGGTTTTGCACCCAGCACCTTGTCAAATACGCCAATAGCCACCGGAACCAAGTCGGGGTGGGCTACCCAGGTGCCGTCAAAGCCATCTCCAGACTCGCGCTCTTTGTCGGCGGTAACAGCCTTTAAGGCCCGGTCATTGACTTCGGGGTCGCGGCGGTTGGGGATGAAAGCGGCCATCCCCCCGATGGCGTGGGCTCCACGTTTATGGCAGGTCTGCACCAACAGTTCGGTGTAGGCCCGCATGAAGGGCACGGTCATCGTGACTTGGGCCCGGTCAGGGAAAATTACATCTTCGGTGGCGAACTTTTTGATGCAGGAGAAAATGTAATCCCAGCGCCCGGCGTTAAGCCCGGCAGCATGGTCTTTGAGCTCGTAGAGAATTTCCTCCATCTCGAAGGCCGCCAGCACTGTTTCGATGAGCACGGTGGCGCGAATGGTGCCGCGCGGGATACCCAGATAGTCCTGGGCAAAGTTGAAGACATCGTTCCAGAGCCGGGCCTCGAGGTGGCTCTCGAGCTTGGGCAGATAGAAATACGGCCCGCTTCCACGCTTGGACAGCTCCTGGGCGTTGTGGAAGAAGTACAGTCCAAAATCGAAGAGTGAGCCTGAAATTGATTCGCCGTCTACCAGCACGTGGCGCTCGAGCAGATGCCAGCCACGCGGGCGTACCAGCAGGGTGGCGATCTGCTCGCCCAGCTTGTACTCCTTGCCCTCGGGGCTGCTAAAGCTGATGGTTTTGCGCACCGCATCCTTGAGGTTCTGCTGCCCTTGGACGATGTTTTCCCAGGTGGGGGAGAGGGAATCCTCGAGGTCGGCCATGAACACTTTAGCCCCCGAGTTGAGGGCATTAATCATCATCTTGCGCTCTACCGGCCCGGTGATTTCGGTGCGGCGATCGTTGAGGTCGGCGGGGGTGGGAGCTACCTTCCAGTGGCCCTCGCGGATAAAACGGGTGTGCTCGAGCATGGTCGGTTTTTCCCCGGCAGAAATTCGCGCGGCCACCTCGGCCCGTCGTCCCAACAAGCCTTTGCGTACCCCACCGAACTCACGTTGCAATCCAGCCACGAAAGCCAGGGCCTGAGGGGTCAGAATAGCCGCTGAAGCAGGCTGCTCGAGGCCGAGGTTGCTCACACCTTTGGGAAATGTCTGGGTCATAAGAATCTCCAGTTGAGGGTTGATGCCTGGTGGCCTATAGCTTTTCCACTGACCAAGGGCCACAGGTCAAAAACTTGACCTAAGCCTAAAACCAACCCCATTTATTTGTCAATCTACAAAACTATTTTGCGTCTATTGAAAAACAATCGAAAAACTGCTAGATTGCACTTATGGAAAGCAAACGTCGTCCGGGCCGCAGTCGCAGCACCAAGGTGGGAGAAGTACGCACCCTCGAGCGGGGCTTGTTGCTCCTGGAAACCCTCTCCGAAGCCGAGACCCTCTCGCTCTCGGAACTGGCCCGCCGCAGCGAACTTTCGCCCAGTACAGCCTACAGGTTGCTCGAGACCCTGCGCCGCCGGGGGTTCACCGACTGGGATGAAGTCAAAGGGCTCTGGAAGGTGGGGCTCAGGGCCTACCAGGTGGGCTCGGCGTTTCTGACCAGGGGAGGTTTGGTGGACGCAGCCATGCCAGAGATGGAAAAATTAGTAGACGAACTCAATGAAACCGTAAACCTGGCCGTGCTGGACGGCAACGAGGCGGTTTATATCGCTCAGGTCGAGGGGCGGCAGCTCATCCGTATGTTCACCCGCATCGGGGCCAGGGCTCCGCTGTACTGCACGGGTGTAGGCAAGGCGCTATTGATGGAGCACGCCGATGCCGAAGTGCGTAGAATCCTCGGCGGCGGCCCCTTCAAGGCATTTACGGCCCACACCCTGACTTCCCCCACGGTGTTCTTGAAGACCCTCGGGGAGGCCAAAACCAAGGGATACGCCCTCGACAACCAAGAGCGCGAGGAGGGGGTGCGCTGTATCGCCACGCCGGTGCGCGACAGCCGGGGCAAGGTGGTGGCCTCGTTGTCCTTGTCAGCTCCCGCCAGTCGTGTCCCCGACGAGAGGGTGGGGAGTTTGGGCTCGAGGGTCAAACAGGCCGCCGATGCGGTGTCAGCTCGGCTGGGCTGGGGAAAAGCATGATTCGCAGTAGCTGCGGATAATTCAGATGGTTCCCGAGCTATCCGATACGTGCTTCCAGGTATTCCCGCTCCCCACGAACTATCTGCCGGGCGGCTTCCACGTCCTTGGGATACTCCTTACCCCGGTTGATGAGGTAGGTTTCGTAACGCCCCACCTCGAAGCGCTCTACCACGCTCTTGAGGGCCAGGCCCAAGTCAAACTCTTTGCAGGAGAAGATATCCACACTGATAAAACGCTGAGACGGAAAGGTGTGGATGGCGATGTGGCTTTCGGCAATCAGCACCACGCCGGTCACGCCTTCAGATTGTCCGGGTTGCTTGGGGAAGCGCTGCACGATGGGGGGCAGCACTTTGGTCATCTGCATTTCTTTGGGGAGTTCTTCTAGAGCGTGGCGGATCAGTTCGAGGTCGGCGAGTTTCTCGGCACTAGCTTGATAACCATCCATCATCAAATGGGGTCCAAAACCAAATAGCTCCAACCTTTTTACCTCCTAAGCTTTTGGCCCTTGAACCGGTTGTGGCAGCCAAGGCGACCCGAACCATTATGGATAGGTGGGGGAGGGGTGTCAAGGTGAAGGTTAAAAACCCGTAGCTTTTTCGAGGTTATCAGCGCGCAGCAGCGCTTTTCGTGTATAGTTAGGTCAAATGAATGGTAAACCCGAAACCTTAGCAGTGGGGCAACTAACCGAACGCAAAGATGCCTGGTGGCTCGAGCCCCTCCTCACGGTGGTAGTTTTGGTGTCTTTCGGCATCTACGCCCTGTATGTGGCCTTGGTGAACCGTAATTACGAATGGGGGCCGTATCTCTCGCCCTTCTACTCACCATACATTCAGGCCAGTTGGTGGCCTTTTTCTCCGGCCTTCTTGGTGTTATGGGTGCCGCTGGGTTTTCGCGCGACCTGCTACTACTATCGCAAGGCTTACTACCGGGCTTTTTTCTGGGATCCCCCGGCCTGCGCGGTTTCCGAGCTACGCAAGTCTTATAGTGGCGAGCGCAAGTTTCCTTTTGTTCTCAACAACCTGCATCGCTTCTTCTGGTATCTGAGCGTGATCGTGGTAGCTTTCCTGGCCTACGATGCTATCAAGGCGTTCTTCTGGCAGGATGGCTTTCACGTGGGGGTGGGAACGCTGGTGATGGTCGCCAACGTGGTGTTGCTGGGCTACTACACCTTCTCCTGTCATGCTTTCCGCCACTTAGCGGGAGGTTGCATGGACTGTATGTCGCAGAACAAGACCCGCTATGGCTTGTGGAAATGGATCAGCCATCAAAACGAACGCCACGCCTTGTGGGCCTGGGTCAGCATGTTTGGGGTGGCCCTGACCGACGTATATATCCGGCTGGTGGCAACGGGCCACCTCACCGACCTGCGGATTTTCTAAGGGGGAGCGAGTGGAATCCTATCAAATCTATGATTATGACGTGCTGGTGGTGGGAGCGGGCGGCTCGGGACTGCGGGCGGCCATCGCCGCGATGGAAAAAGGGGCCAAGGTGGGGGTGGTCAGCAAGTCCTTGCTAGGCAAAGCCCACACCGTGATGGCTGAGGGTGGGGTGGCTGCGGCCTTGCGCAACGTGCGTTCAGAGGACAGTTGGCAGGTGCATTTCCGCGACACCCTCAAGGGTGGGGGGATGCTCAACAACTGGAAGATGGTGCAAAACTACACCCAAGAAGCCCCTGACCGGGTATTGGAACTCGAGCAGTGGGGTGCAGTTTTCGATCGCACCCCCGACGGGCGTATCAACCAGCGCAACTTCGGGGGGCACACTTATCCGCGGCTGGCACACGTAGGGGATAGAACGGGCCTCGAGATGATCCGCACCTTGCAAGATCATGCGGTCAAGCTAGGGCTCAACGTTCACATGGAGACCACGCTCTACCGGCTGCTGACCGACGGTGACAAAGTGGCGGGTGCGGTGGGCTTTCACCGCAATACCGGGCAGTTTCTGGTCTTCCGGGCCAAGGCGGTCATTCTAGCGACAGGTGGGCTGGGCAAGCTCTACCAGATCACCTCCAACTCCTGGGAATGCACCGGCGACGGCTTTGCCCTGGCGAGCATGGTCGGGGCCGACCTGATAGACATGGAGTTCATTCAGTTCCATCCTACCGGGATGATCTGGCCCACTGGGGTGATGGGTTTGCTCGTTACAGAAGGTGTGCGCGGCGAGGGCGGGGTGCTCAAAAACAGTGAAGGTAAACGCTTTATGTTCGACAACGTACCCGACCGCTATAAGGGTGAGTTCGCCGAGACCGAGGAAGAAGCCGACCGCTGGCTGAACGGCGATCGAAGCGCCCGCCGCCCGCCCGAACTGCTGACTCGAGACGTGGTGGCGCGGGCCATCCGTAAGGAAGTCAACGAGGGCCGAGGCAGCCCGCACGGCGGGGCCTTCCTCGACATTGCCAGCAGGCGCAGCCCTGACTACATCAAGAAAAAGTTGCCCAGTATGTACCACCAGTTCATGAAGCTCGCCAACCTCGATATCACCAAGGAGTCTATGGAGGTTGGCCCGACCTGCCACTACATGATGGGCGGGATACGGGTAGACCCCGATACTCAGCGCACTAACGTGTCGGGGCTTTATGCCGCCGGAGAGGTGGCCGCGGGCTTGCACGGAGCCAATCGGCTGGGCGGGAACTCACTCTCAGACCTTTTGGTGTTCGGGCGGCGAGCCGGGCTGTCGGCGGCAGAGTACGCAGGCAGTCAGCCAGAGGCTGCCAAAACCGACGAGAGTCAGGTGAATGCGCTGATTGCAGAGGCCCTCGAGCCCTTTAAGAGTGGCGGCGAGAACCCCTTCGCTTTGATGCAGGAGCTTCGCACCGGGATGCAGAAAAATGCGGGCATCATGCGGGTAGAAGAGGAACTAAAGGCCGAACTCGAGATCCTGGCAGCCCTCAAACCGCGCATCTGGAAGGCCGGAGCTACTGGAGGCCGCGAGTACAACCCTGGCTGGCACACTGCGCTGGATCTTCGCTTGATGGTCGAGGTTGCCGAAGCAGTGGTGCTCGCCGCGCAGGCCCGCAAGGAGAGCCGGGGTGGTCATGCACGGCTCGACTTCCCCGACCCCGACCCCACCTTCGCCAAGCTCAACCACATTGTCCGGCGTACCAGCCAAGGTCTAACGGTGGTGACTGAACCTCTGCCGGAGATGCCTGCCGAACTCAGGACGATTGCCGAAGCCAAACTCGTGACCGCACAAGGGGGTTCTTGAATTATGTCTACTGTACAGTTCAAGGTGTTTCGTGGCGATAAGAGCGGCGGAGCCTTGCAGGAGTACCCAGTCGAGGCTCAGGAGGGGATGGTGGTACTCGATGCCATCCACCAAATCCAGGCTAAGCACGCCCCCGACCTGGCCTGCCGCTGGAACTGCAAGGCTGGGAAATGTGGCAGTTGCGGGGCTGAAGTCAACGGCAAGCCCAAGCTGATGTGCATGACCCGCCTCGACGAACTCGACATCAGCCAACCCGTCACCGTGCGGCCCATGCGCACCTTCCCAGTCATCCGCGACCTCGCCACCGATGTCTCTTGGAACTACGAGGTCAACAAACGTATCACCCCCTTCTCGCCCCCGCCGAACACTGATTGGCGGATGCAGCAAGAAGATGTAGACCGGGTGCAGGAGTTCAGAAAGTGCATCGAGTGCTTTTTGTGCCAAAACGTCTGTCATGTTTTACGCGAACACGACGAGAAAACTGGCTTTATTGGGCCACGCTTTTTGGTAAGGGTAGCCAGCCTCGAGATGCATCCTTTAGACACCGCCAACCGCCTGCCGATGCTCAAAGACGCGGGGGGTATCGGCTACTGCAACATCACCAAGTGCTGCACCGAGGTCTGCCCAGAGGAAATCCACATCACCGACAACGCTATCATCCCGCTCAAAGAGCGGGTGGTAGACGAATACTACGACCCTATTCTGGCTTTCTTCCGCCGACTGTTTGGCACGAAGAAACGCCCGGTGAGCGGCGCGGGTGGGCAGGCGGCAGACGACTAGAGCGGTTTTTGTGAATAAATGCCACTTATCCTCAGGATTGTTGTGGTAAATAACTCCGCTAGGGTATGGGAAGACCCCGCTTAGGCGCATAGCTCCCTGAGGGGGTAGGGTGTAACGTCCCGTACCTAATCGTCATTCAACCATATTAGGATATTCGCGGCGAGCGCTGTGAGTTATAATTTGGTCAACAACACTCAGAACGTCGTGAGCCCGGGTCGCTTTTGGCTAACGGCTTCGTACACGGAGGTGGGTGTGCAAGACCTGTACCTGACGAGAACCTCGGCTCCCAAGGAAGTTCCGGTGGCGGTCTATGCCGAGATATTGCGTTGGATGGAGGAGCACCAGGTCGAGCGAATTATGCTGGATGCCAATACCCAGGGCTATGGGGTGCTCATAGACTCCGAGTGCATCCCGGTGGGGTTAGTTCCCCACGCCGAACTGCAAGACCCCAAGGGGCTGGTGGAGCGCCTCGAGATCGCCTGGAACCTTTACCTGAGCGGGGCCAACTGCACCGACTGATGGACACCTCGAGACCTTCCTGCGTGAGCTTGAGCGCTTCGGGGAAGTGAATGATGCCGAGGCCACGAGTCGTTTGCAGAAAATGCTCAACATCACCCCTGTCACCGGTGAGTTTCTACA
Organism: Thermaceae bacterium; assembly: GCA_015478585.1. Classification (GTDB taxonomy): domain Bacteria; phylum Deinococcota; class Deinococci; order Deinococcales; family Thermaceae; genus Meiothermus. Next base: position 18,293 of record JADMIM010000031.1, read on the forward strand.
TCAAGCTCAAGCTGAGTGTTTAGACCTTATCTTTCTAGACACCGAGCGGACGGAATATCTGGGTTGGTGGCCGGATTTGCGAAAAATTCTGCGCCCCGGTGCTTGCTGGTCGTGGACAACACCGTTTCCCACGCTGGAGAGATAGGAACCTTCGTCCAAGCAATCGAAGGAACACTGGGGTCTGTCACCTCCCTGGTTCCGGTGGGTAAGAGGTCGTTTCTGGCGCTCAAACCCTGACCAGGTAGGGCTATTGAAATTTATTCCAGAATAAATTTGGCTCGAGACCCAGATTCGGCGACCCTGAGCCAATGTGGTGTGTTTACACAAGTGTGCCCCCGAGTTGAGAGTTTCCTCACTTGGAGTGCTATCATGACCGGCGGTAGGAGGACATATGTACCGTGGTAGAGAGGGACAGTGGGCTTTTTTTCTACACCGGATTTCCGGGATAGCGTTGTTGCTATGGCTACTGCTTCATACCCTGAACATCTCTTCGGCGATGTGGGGGCCTGCGGTGTCTAACCGGCTGATGCTCTTCTTTCACGTACCTATTTTCCAGGTCGGACTTTTGTTGGTGACGGCTGCGGCGCTGTACCACAGCTTTAACGGCCTACGCATCATCATCATGGATTTCACCGGGTGGGGCATAAAGTATCAGCGGCAACTGTGGTACGGGGTGATAGCCCTGTGTGTGCTAGTCGCTGTCCCCGGCCTGATTCTGACCGTCCCCCGCATCATCCACGCGGCTACGCACGGGGGGGCTCAATAATGGCGATTCGTGCGCGTCGCTACGCCGATGCCAAGGCCCAGGCCAGCAGCAATACCGAACTCTTGTGGTGGGTATTTATGCGGGTTTCGGGTTTGGTGATGGTGTTTTTAGTACTGGGCCACATCTACATGAACTTTGTGCTGATAGATGTGAGTACTATCAACTACACCTATGTAGCCGAGCGCTTGTCCAATACTACCTGGAAGATTTACGACTGGCTGATTCTAGTACTTGCTATGTTGCACGGCATGAATGGGCTGCGCTATGTGATGGACGACTGGATTCGAAACCCCGCGCGGCGCTTTGCCACCAAGGCCGTGGTGTATAGCCTGGCGGTGTTGGTGGTGATTGTGGGCAGTTTCTCGTTGTTCAACCACGATTTCTCCAAAGACCTGAAACAGGCTGCGCAGACCCAGGGGTCGGTGAAGCCGTGAAGATGTTTGCCGTTTACCCTTCATCTTTGACCGTTAACCGAAAAGGCTCTATCACAGGTCGCATGTTGCATGTTGAAACCCTTGTTTTTGACCTGAGACTTGAGACCTGCGACCTCTGTTGCGGTAAACGGTTGACGGTCAACGGTGAACGCACAGCAAATAGAGGTGTACTAAATGGCACATGAACATGACGTGATCGTAGTTGGAGCGGGTGGCTCGGGGCTGACATCGGCCCTGTACGCTGCCAACCAAGGGGTGAACGTGGCGGTGGTTTCCAAGCTATATCCCACCCGCAGCCACACCGGGGCAGCCCAGGGGGGTATCGGTGCGGCGCTGGGTAACGTCGAGGAAGACCACTGGGAATGGCATATGTTCGACACCATCAAGGGCGGGGACTACCTCACCGACCAGGATGCTGCCGAGCTATTCTGCAAAGAAGTAATTGATGCCGTAATCGAGCTCGAGCATATGGGGCTGCCTTTTGACCGCCTGCCTTCGGGAAAAATTGCCCAGCGGCGGTTTGGCGGTCACACCAAAGAGTTTGGTAAAGCTGCCGTCCATCGTGCAGCGCACGCTGCTGATCGCACCGGGCACATGATCCTCCAGACGCTATACCAGCAGTGTGTCAAGGAGGGCATCACTTTTTACAACGAATATCACGTCACCGACTTAATTCTCGAGGGTGGAGTGGCTCAGGGCTTGGTGGCCTATGAACTCGCTAGCGGCGAATTGCACACCTTCAAGGCCAAGGCTATCGTGGTGGCCTCGGGTGGCTATGGGCGGGCCTGGAAGACTACCTCCAATGCCTACACCCTCACCGGAGACATGCAGGCCATTCTCTACCGCAAGGGAATCCCCTTGGAAGACATGGAGTTTTACCAGTTCCACCCCACTGGCTTGTTTCCTCTGGGAATTCTTCTGACCGAAGGTGCTCGTGGCGAGGGGGGTATCCTGCGCAACGGCTCCGGTGAGCGCTTCATGGAGCGCTATGCACCCACCATCAAAGACCTGGCCCCGCGTGACATGGTGGCACGGGCCATGTATATGGAAGTGCGTGAGGGCAAAGGCGTGGGGCCGCGCAAAGATTATGTTCTCTTGGATCTGACGCACCTGCCCCCTGAGACCATTCATAACAAGCTCCCCGACATCGCTGAGTTTGCTCAGATTTACCTCGGCGTAGACCCCACCAAGCAGCCCGTCCCGGTGATGCCCACCGCCCACTACGCAATGGGGGGTATCCCCACCACTGTCAACGGGGAAGTGGTTACGGACGGGAATAACACCGTGGTCAAAGGTTTATATGCTGCCGGTGAGGTGGCCTGCGTGAGCTTGCACGGAGCCAACCGTCTGGGTACGAATAGCCTGGGCGATTTGGTGGTGTTTGGCCGCCGAGCAGGAGTTGCTGCGGCCAAGTTTGCCAAGGATGCCGAGTTTTACGACTTTACCTCCGAGGTGCTCGGCCCTAGCCGCGAGCGCATCGAGAAAATCCTCAATGCTCAGGGTGGGCCATCGGTGGCGGATATGCGGGCCGAACTCCAGCAGACCATGCAGGATCGGGCCTCGGTCTTCCGGGTAGAAAGCCTGCTGCAAGAGCAAACTGAAGTCTTGAAAGAGTTGTTCGACAAGTACGAAAAGGTGGTCGTCCAGGACAGAGGAACTAAGTACAACACCGAGTTGGTGGAGGCCATCGAGCTGGGATATCTGCTCGAGGTCAGCGAGGCCACCGTGCATTCCTGCCTCAACCGCCGCGAGAGCCGCGGAGCCCACGCCCGCGAAGATTACCCCGAGCGCAACGACAAGGAATGGCTCAAGCACACCCTGGTCTACAAGTGCCCGAATCGGGCCGTGAAGTTCGCCTACAAAGAAGTGGTCTTGGGCAAGTTCGAGCCGAAGGCGAGGACGTACTGATGTCGAAGGTCGAAGGTCTAAAGTCGAACGTCAACGGCCTTAGACCTTTGTCCTTCGACCTTCGACGGAGTTTTCCATGCAAGTAACCCTTAAAGTCATGCGCCACGACCCGGCCAAGAACGCCAAGCCGGGCTGGCAAACCTACAGTGTCGAGGCCGAGCCGATGGATCGGGTGCTAGATCTGTTGCACAAGGTCAAGTGGTATCAGGATAGCTCGCTGGCCTTCCGCCGAAGTTGTGGTCACGGCATTTGTGGCTCGGATGCGATGGTTATCAACGGGGTGAACCAGTTGGCCTGTAAAGCGCTAGTCAAAAACCTGGGGATGCTGATCCAGGTTGAACCCCTGCACGGGCTGCCGGTGGAAAAAGACCTCATCGTCAATATGGAAGGGTTTTTCGCGGCCTATCGCTCGGTGAAGCCCTACCTCATCAATGAGGAGCAGCCACCCGAACGCGAACGCTTGCAAAGCCCCGAAGACCGCGCAGTTTTTGACACCTCGACCAAGTGTATTCTCTGTGCGGCCTGCACCACCAGTTGCCCGGTGTTCTGGGTCAACGGGAGCTACATCGGCCCGGCGGCTATCGTGCAGGCCCATCGCTTTATTTTCGATAGCCGTGACAAGGGTCTGCGCGAGCGGATGCAGGCCCTCAATGCCAGTACTGGCTTGTGGCGCTGCCGCACAGCGTACAACTGTACCGAGGCTTGCCCCAGAGGTATCCCCGTGACCAAGGCCATCGAAGAGGTCAAGCGGGCCATGATCTACGATAGATTTTGATGTCGGGCTGGGGCGAGAATCCCAAGAGCGGTTTTCATAGACCAGCCAGGCTTTCCTTTCTACCTCCCGCTGTCGCAAAATAGAAGACATGGATCCTTACCGGGAATACCAGGACTATGTGATAGCGCACCGCTTGCGTGCGGTCTTGGGCCATGTCCCTGGCAAGTGCTACTCATTGTCGGAATACGCTGCTTTGCGGCTGCGACGCGGTGAGTTGGTGCGCAAGCTGGTAGCAAGACAGGGCGACTCGGCTTTGCTCTCGCGCATCGAGCAAATTACCGAAGACCTCAGCTATGGTTTCTGGTCGAATCCTAGCGTGCTCAAAAGTTTTATGCGCCGCCTCTCGCCGGTGGTGTGCCCGGTGCTCGAGTCTCCCCAGACATTTGAAACCCTCCTAACCCCCAACGAGCTAACCCGCCTCGAGCCGGGTCTGGCTGGACAATACTATCTGGCCTGGTTCCGCTTACCGGGACTGCTCAACGAGCCAGTGGCCTTCGAGGAGGCGCTGCGCCAGCAGGAAGCCTTGAGCGAACGACTGGGGCTTTTTCTCGACGAGTTTCACCAGGTTGTAGGGTGAAATTTTGGGTAGGCGAAGACTGCCCCATAGCCCTTTCGCAGCTCGATACGCACTGTGGCTAGAGCCAAGTTGGAGAGTGTCCAGGTGCTGCCAAGGGGAACGTTTGCCTGGTTCAGTGGCCACTGGGCTCCGCTGATAGAAAGCTCCCCCAGGTCGCTAAAGGCGACGAGGCTGAAGCGGCTTCCGGTGGGTACGTCTAGCTCGAGCTTGCCCGGCAGTAGGGGATAGGTCTCCTCGAGGCCGCTGGTCATCAGCACCGACAGGCCATCCCTGGCAAGCTTCAGGCCCAGCAGTAAGTTGGCCAGGGCGTGGTCGGTCTGCCCCCCCGTTGCGCCCACCAGAACGAGCCTCGTGGCTCCTCGAGCCAGGGCCGCCTGCACCGCAATCTGGCCGTCGGTCTGGTCTTTGCTTACAGGGTGGGTTTGGCGCGGAACATCGGCCTGGGCTTTGAGCAGTTGCGGGGTTGCCGAGTCAAAATCGCCCACCCACAACTCGGGGGTCACGCTCAGAACCGCCGCGTGGGCCATTCCGCCATCGGCAGCGATAACCCGCGCCCCGGCCACCTGCTCTTTAAGCCGTGGAGTCAGGGTCAGCGAGCCGCCCAGCAGCAAGACGAATTTCAATGGAGGTTCTCCAGAGGGATGGCCTGGGTCAGGTCTACCTCGAGCCCCACCCGCTCTCCCTGCCGTGCGTCGCTCTGACCCTCCCAGTAAAGGCTGAGGCCGTGCCAGCACAGCGTCAGGGCCACCCTCGGCCCCAAAAACAGCCGCTCTTTGACCTCCACCGCCGGGCCTTGCCCCAACTTCACCGCGCCCGGTGGGAGCAGGTGCGGTTTTGCCGGGAGTCTTAAACCTTGGCTTTGCGCAGCGCTGAGCAGATTTTTGTGACCCAAAAAAGCCGCCGTCCAGAGGTCTTTGGGGTGCTCGTAGAGGGCTTCGGGGCGGTCTAGTTGGACGATTTTCCCGGTGCGCATCACCGCCACCCGGTTGGCCAGCACGAAGGCTTCGGCCTGGTCGTGGGTCACGACCAGGGTCAGGAGGCCACTCTGGCGCAGGATGCCGCGCAGCTCGAGCAACAGCTCCTCGCGCAGCTCGCGATCCAGGGCTCCCAAAGGTTCGTCCAGCAACAACACTTTGGGCAAGTTGGCGAGGGCGCGGGCCAAGGCCACCCGCTGTCGCTCACCGCCCGAAAGCTGATCGGGGCGCTTGTGGGCTTGCGGGGTGAGCCGAGTCAGCTCGAGCAGTTGCCCTACCCGGGCCTCGAGCCGGTTTGCTTCCCACCGGGCTTCGCGCAGCCCGAAAGCGATATTTTGCCTCACGCTCAGGTGGGGAAAGAGGGCGTAGTCCTGAAACACCATGCCCACTGCGCGCTGTTCGGGGGGGAATGGGATCAGGTTGGTTCCATCCAGAAGAATCTGGGCTGCCGGGCCGGGTTCCTCGAGGCCCGCAATCAGCCGCAGCAGCGTGCTTTTCCCGCTCCCCGAGGGCCCCAGCAGGGCCAAGGTCTCACCGTTTTCAACCTCGAGGCTATCCACCTGCAAAGCGAAACCAGGGAAAGTTTTGACCAGGCCCACCAGGCGCAGCACCAGGCCATTTTCGTAGGCCCAGGGGTGAACGTCAAATGGAGTGGGGACACGCGGCAGAGCCAGTAAGAAAATGCTTGCTGGGTCTGGCAATACTGTCTGTGCTAGCATTGCTAGATGTGACAGAGATTGCCGGTGGCCGCTGGGTAGCCGAGATTTATGGCTGTAACACCGAAGTGCTGGAAAATGCCCGGCTGGTGGAAGCTGCCCTCAAGGACGCGATGCTCAAGCTGGGGGCGGTTCCTCAGAGTGTACAGGCCACGGTCTACAAGTTCTATCCGCAGGGGCTTTCGGGGGTGATGCTTTCCCCGGTGGGGGCGGTGATGCTCCACACCTGGCCCGAAGAACACGCGGCTGCCCTAGATCTGTACTTTTACCGTTCCGATGTAGACCCCGAGTCGGTGCTGCGAGGATTGGCTCGAGCCTTTGGCGCACGTGAAGAGTCGGCTTTCCGCTTGTGGCGCGGCGAGCATGAAATCCGGCGGAGAGTGTGATGGATAGGAGTCGAAGGTCTTACGCCTTACGTTGTCGTACGCCATATGCCTAACGCCGAACCCTAAAAGAAAAATACAAAGGGGAAAAAGCTACACCAGGACAGCCTAATTGCCCTATCAAAAAACATAGTCTGGGACGCAATTTTTATTTTCAGTTTTTGACTCTGAGTTTTTGGTATTCGACCTTTTTACCCTTGGCGCTCGGCGTTAGGAATATGACGTACGATGTATGACCCTTTCTCGGCATATACAACCGGAGGTTGACGATGGAATACGGAATGCACTACCTCGAGCAAGTCACCCCTTACGAAGCTATTTTCCGCCGCATGGACGCGGTGTTGGCCGCAGGCAAAACCCAGTTTCAGGATTACTTTATCTTCCAGACCGGGGCTTTTGGCAAGGTGCTGGTGCTGGATAAAGACGTGCAGTCTACCGAGCGAGACGAGTACATCTACCACGAAACCCTGGTGCATCCGGCGATGCTGATGCACCCTGAGCCAAGGTCGGTTTTCATCGTGGGTGGCGGCGAGGGAGCCACTTTGCGCGAGGTTTTGCGTCACCCCAGCGTCGAACGTGCGGCGATGTGTGATATAGACGGCGAGCTGGTCGAGATGGCCCAGCGACTGCTGCCAGAGTGGCATCAGGGCGCTTTCGATGACCCCAGGGCCAGTATAATTACCGAGGATGCCAGGGCTTGGCTCGAGACCCACCCCCAAACCTACGACCTGATCATCGTTGACCTCAACGACCCGGTAGGTGTGGATAACCCGGCTCGGATGCTCTTCACGGTGGAGTTTTACGAGTTGCTCAAGCGCCGCTTGAACCCCGGTGGTCTGATGAGTATGCAAGCCGGGATGATTTTGCTGACCCACCACAAGATGCACCCGGTAGTGCATCACACCGTCAAGCAGGTTTTCCGGCACACCCGCAGCTACCGCAACTATATTCCCGGCTTCATGCTCAACTTTGGTTTTATCGTGGCCTCGGACGCGGTGGACGCGGGCGGGGTGAGTGAAGGAACGCTGGAATCGCGTATCCTGGGGCGCGGCCTGAAACTGCGTCACCTGGACGCGGACTTCACCAAGGCCATGTTCATGCTGCCCAGCGACCTCAAGCGGGCCATCGCCGAAGAAAAGATGGTCTCGAGCGATAGCCAGCCTTTCTGGCTGAGCGAAGAGGGCCAGGCCCACCAATCACCGGCGTGAAGGGGAACACGGGTACAATTAGCCCATGCAACGAAGGCTATTTCTGGGAGTCCTGGCAGTCGCGGTGATACTGGCTGGGGTGTTGTTCTTGGCCTCGAGACCGCGCCCGGCCCCACCCATCAGCGCCAACCCTAACCCCGCCAGCGGAGCCCGCTTTGCCTTTGGCCCAGAAAATGCCAAGGTCACGGTGGTGGAGTTTTCCAACTACCTCTGCCCCCACTGCCGGGCCCACGCCAACGAGATTTTTCCCCTCATCAAGCGTGACTACGTGGATACCGGCAAGATTCGCTACGTGCTGCGCGACCTGCCCTTTAGCCTGCCGGATGGCTCACCCCAGCCGATGGTGGTGCGGGCCGGGGAGGCCGCGGCCTGCGCCGCCGACCAAGGAAAATACCTCGAGTACCACCAAACCCTCTTCCGCTCCCAAGACCTCTGGGCAGGTCTGAAAAGTAGCGACCTGGATAAGTTTTTGGAAGATTTAGCCAGTCAGCTTAGCCTGGATACCAGCAAGTTTGCAGCCTGTCTGGAGTCGGGCCAGAAGCGGGCGGGTGTGCTGGCCGACCAAGCTATGGCGGCCCAACTGGGCATCAACAACACCCCCACCTTCCTGGTCAATGGAGTGCCCTATGTAGGTGGACGTAGCTACCAGGACTGGAAAACCCTGCTCGACAAAGCCCTAGGCCAGTAATACCGGCTTCACAAAGATGGTATTCCAAGCTTTTTAGAGGCCCATCTTTGTGAAACCTAAGTTTCTCCAGGGTAAGTTTGCAAGACTTACCCCGACTGGGAGAGAAGGAGAGCGACATCAGGAGATGCGCACAACGCATAGCCGCTCTGCGGCTAACCTGGAGGGGGTGGCCGTAGGCCATACGGGCTCTGCCCGTAACCTGGATGAGGGTGGCAAAATATCCTCCCCGGCAACCTCACCCTGGAGCGACTTAGTAGACTCCCATCGGTCGGGTTAGATACTCACCGCTCAGTGAGCATCTAACCCGAACTTGGTATAAAACCAAAACCCACCGCTACAAGCCAGAAAAATTTTACAGGACGGTTTTACCTCGAGGGGGTATGAATCTTATAGCTCTCACCTGAAACTGCTAAACTCATGACCATGCAGAGAACCCTCTTCATCGCCGTTGCCGCTATCGCTGTTATTCTGGTCGGGGTACTGTTTTTTGCCCTCAAGCCCAAGCCCACCGTTTCCATCAACGATGCTGCCAGCGGTGCTCGCTTCGTGTTTGGCCCTGCCGATGCCAAAGTAACCGTGGTAGACTTTTCCAACTACCTCTGCCCCCACTGCCGCGACCATGCCACCCAGGTGCTGCCTTTCATCATGAAGGAATACGTGGATACCGGGAAAATTCGCTACGTCTTCCGCGATTTTCCTTTTAGCGGTCAGGACAACGTAATTCGTGCCAGTGAGGCTGCGGCCTGCGCTGCGGATAGCAACTTGTACCTCGAGTATCACGAGGCTTTGTTCCGCTCCCAAGCTCAGTGGGCAGGGCTTTCTGGGGATGCCCTGGATCAGTTTTTCGCCGACTTGGGCGGTCAGTTGGGCATGGCCCCTGCTACCATGAACGACTGCTTGAAATCGGGCAAAAAAGAGGCCGGGGTGCTAGCCGACCGCGACCTCACTGGCAAGTTAGCCCTGGATAGCACCCCCACTTTTATCGTCAACGGGGTAAAGTTCACCGGCAGCCGGGGGACTGACTCGCTAAATGGCTGGCGCAAAATGCTCAACGATGCCCTGGCGGGCAAGCCAGTAGTCCCTCCGCAAGATGGCCTTTCTACCCAGCAGTAGGCTAGCGGCAAAACGCCGAACGACTAACGCTTAACGCAAAACGCTAAAGGCTGAAGGCCAAAAGCCCAAGGCTAAAAGCAAAACACCAGGGGCCAAAAAGCTACACCAGGACGGCATAATTGCCTTATCAAGAAACACCGTCTGGGACGTGGCTGGTGTTTTTAGGTTTTTGACTTTAAGCCTTCAACTTTCGGCTTTTAGCATTTAGCTCCCGGCTCTTTGCCCTCTGTAGAGCAGGATAATTAGCCCAGAGCAAATTCCAGTAGCATGAACCTATGGCTGAAACGTATATTGGCAAACCCCTCAAGCGCCTCGAGGATCCCAAACTTCTGAGCGGGCACGGAGCCTACCTCGAGGATTTGACCCAGCCCGGAACGCTGCATTTAGCTCTGCTGCGTAGCCCCTACGCCCACGCCAAAATCAACTCAGTTGAGACTTCGGAAGCCTTGCGGATTCCCGGCGTGGTGCGCGTCCTGACCTCGTCGGACGTGCCCGAATTGCTCGCACCGGGCGAAGGCCCCGGCGAGAGCAAGGTGGTGCAGCACCCGGTCTTGGCCCGGGAAAGGGTGCGCTACGCGGGTGAGCCGGTGGCAGCAGTGTTGGCGACTTCGGCACAGGCCGCAGAGGATGCCCTGTTGGCGCTAAGCGTGGACTACGAGCCGTTAGGAGCTGTGGTGAACCCCCTCGAGGCGCTCGAGAACCGCCTGCTGGTGCATCCTGACCTCCAAACCAACACCAGCTTCTACCGCAAAACCTCGGCGGGCAACCTCGAGGAAGCTTTCTCCAAGGCCCATAAGGTCGTGGGGGCGCGGCTCGTGCAGCAGCGCGTAGCCCCCGCCGCGATGGAGCCCAGGGGGGTTATGGCGGCCTGGGACGGGATGCAGGGGAGCCTGAGCGTCTGGTCTTCGACCCAGATGCCTCACGACCTGCGTACCTGTGTGGCTGAGGCCTTGGGGCTGGCCGAAAACCAGGTGCGGGCTATCACCCCCGACGTGGGCGGGGCTTTCGGGGCCAAAATCAACATCTACCCCGAGGAAATCCTGGTAGCACACCTGGCCCGCAGCCTGGGTCAGCCGGTGAAATGGGTAGAGCGCCGCTCGGAGAGCTTTCTGGCGACCATCCACGGGCGAGCCCAGGTCGCTGACCTCGAGATGGCTTTGGACGCGGACGGTAAAATCCTCGGTCTGCGCGGACGTGTGGTGGCCGACTTAGGGGCTTATATCTTGACAACCACCCTCGGCAACGCGCCCGGCACCATTCTGATGCTGCAAGGCCCCTACGCGATTCCCGCCATCGAGGCCGAACTGTTCAGCGTCTACACCAACGCCACCCCCACCGGAGCTTATCGCGGTGCGGGGCGGCCCGAGGCCACCTACTACCTCGAGCGCCTGATGGATATGGCGGCCCGCGAACTGAACCTCGACCCTGCCGAAATTCGCTTGAGAAACTTAATCCAGGGGCCGTTCCCCTACAAAACCCTGACTGGGGCAAAGTACGACAGCGGGGCATATCCCCAAGCCTTGGAAAAGCTGCTCGAGGTCGCAGATTACAAAGCCTTGCGTCAGGAACAAGTTACAGCTCGAGCCAGGGGCCGCCTGGTGGGCATCGGCTTGTGCAGCTACGTGGAAATCACCGGCTATGGCTGGGATAGTGGCGGGGTGCGAATTAATGCCGACGGCAGCGCCACCATCTTCAGCGGAACCTCACCGCACGGTCAGGGCACGGGAACCGGCTTCGCGCAAATCGTGGCTGAGCGGCTAGGCCTCGAGCTAAACCGCATTCAAGTCGTCCAGGGCGATACTCTGGCTATCCCTTACGGTATGGGCACGGCAGGCAGCCGCACCCTTTCGGTGGGCGGCTCGGCGATTCTCAAGGCCAGTGACATCGTGCGGGACAAGATCGTCAAGATTGCCGCGCATCTGCTCGAGGCGGCCCCCGAGGATATCGAGCTGAACAACCAAGGTTGGGGCGTTCGTGGCACCGATAAAGCCATCCCCATGACACAAATCGTCAGCACCGCCTTCAGCCACCGCAAGCTGCCGCCAGGGATGGATCCAGGGCTCGAGGGCCACGCCACTTTCTCGCTCAAAGATGCCAACTATCCCTTCGGAACGCATCTGGCGATGGTCGAGGTAGACCGCGAAACCGGAACCGTGCGGGTGCTAAAATATGTCTCGGTGGACGACACCGGCCCCATCGTCAACCCGCTCTTGGCCCGAGGACAAGTGCAGGGCGGTGTGACGCAGGGCATCGGGCAGGCCCTTTGGGAGGGTGTGATCTACGACCCGGAGGGGCAGATGTTGAGCGGGAACTTCCTCGAGTACAACTTCCCCAAAGCCCTGGAAGTCCCCTGGGCACAGTGGAACCGCACCGAGACGGTCTCTCCAACAAATCCTTTGGGCGTAAAAGGCATCGGCGAGGCTGGGGCCATCGGGGGCACGCCTGCCGTCGTCAATGCGGTGCTGGACGCGCTCGGCCTGGCGCACCTGGATATACCACTGACCCCGGAGAAGGTTTGGCGGGCGATTAAGTAAGACCCCCCGACGTTGACGACTGCCCACTAATTCCGTATACGCCGAGCATCGCAGCATGCCCCCTCCCCCCTGTGCCAGTGCCCGCGTGGCACTAGCCGCATAGCGGCGGGCTTTACCCGTGCGAGCGGGGGTGCTGCCGCACCTTGACTCCAGTGCCCGCGTGGCGGGGGTGCTGCCGCACCTTGACTTGCAGGGGGCGCTAAAGGCACGAGGGTATTGACCCAATTGATGAAGACCTCGGAACTGGTGGGGGGTCTTTGACCTACAATACGTTGAGAAAAGGTGAACCATGACGCAGCCCCAGATTCAAACCCTCGATGCTTTCGACCCCCTGGCCCGTAAGCGTGACCAGTTCAGTATCCCCGAAGGGCTAATCTACCTCGATGGGAACTCGCTGGGGGTGTTGCCCAAAGGTGTGCTGGGTCGCCTCGAGCACGTCGTCGGGCAAGAGTGGGGAACCGACCTCATCCGAAGCTGGAACAAACACGGCTGGATGGATCTTCCGGTAAAGGTCGGGGCCAAAATCGCCCACCTGATCGGGGCTGAGGCAGATGAGGTTGTGGCGGCTGACTCCACTAGCGTCAACTTGTTCAAAGTCCTGCTTGCTGCCCTCAAACTCCGTCCAGAGCGCAAAGTTATCGTCTCCGATATAGACAACTTCCCCACCGACCTCTATATCGCCCAAGGGGTCAACGAGCTGCTGGGCGGCGCTTACGAGCTGCGGTTCGTGAAGAAAGATACTGTAGAAGCTGCCATTGACGACTCGGTAGCAGTGGTGATGCTGACCGAGGTGGACTACCGCACCGGCTACCGCTACGATATGCGGCGGGTCACGGAAATTACACATCAGTATGATGCTATCAGCCTGTGGGATTTGGCCCACAGCGCCGGGGCTTTCCCGGTAAGGCTGAACCACTGCGGGGCGGATTTCGCGGTGGGCTGCGGATACAAATATCTCAACGGTGGCCCCGGCGCACCCGCGTTTTTGTTCGTCGCCAAGCGGCATCAGCAGGCCGCAATCCCCTTCCTCTCGGGCTGGATGGGCCACAAAGCACCCTTCGCCTTCACCCCCGAGTACGCTCCTGCCGAGGACATCCGCCGCCTCACGGTGGGGACTCCGAGCGTGCTCGGGATGAGTGCGCTGGACACCGCACTGGATGTTTTCGCCGATGTGGGCATGGCTCAGCTCCGCCAGAAATCCCTCAAGCTCACCGATTTATTCATGGAGCTGATGGAACCCCTATGTGCCGAATACGGCTTCGAGCTGGTCACGCCCAGGGAACCCGAGCGACGCGGCAGCCAGGTTTCCTACACTCACCCCGAAGGCTACGCCATCATGCAAGCCCTGATTGACTCCGCTGTCATCGGCGATTTCCGCGCCCCGGACATCGTGCGCTTTGGTTTTACCCCGCTCTATCTGGGCTTTGCCGATGTATACGAGGCAGTGGAGCGCCTCAAAACCGTGATGGGCACGGGCAAGTGGAAAGAGCCTTGTTTCCAGGTGCGGGAGAAGGTGACGTGATGGATGACAAGTCGTATCAAGAAGCCCACACCGATTTCAGCCGGTCGCTCTCCTACGGCGATTACCTCGAGCTGGACAAGCTGCTTTCTGCCCAGCACCCCCTCACCGAGGCCCACGACGAGATGCTCTTCATCGTCATTCATCAGGTTTCCGAGTTGTGGATGAAACTGGTCGTCCACGAGCTACAAGGGGCCATGCAACTGCTGGGCCAGGGCATCATTGACCCCGCGCTGAAGAGGCTGACCCGCGTAGTCCGTGCCCAGGAGCAGATGACGAACGCCTGGGAGGTTCTGAAAACCATGACCCCGGCGGATTATCTGGAGTTCCGCTCGAGTTTTGGTTCGGCCTCGGGTTTCCAGTCGCACCAGTACCGGCTGATCGAGTTTCTGCTGGGCAACCGCAACCCTTTCATGATGCGGCCCCACGAGCACGATAGAGCACACCACCAACTGCTCGAGGCCGCCATCCACTCGCCTGGTCTGTACGATTTGTCTCTAAGAATTCTGTCCCAGAGGGGGCTAACTATACCCGCAAGTATCCTCGAGCGCGATTACTCCCAGCCCTATGAGGCCAATGCAGAGGTGCTGAAAGCCTGGCTCGAGGTCTACCGCCACACCGAAGAGCGCTGGGATTTGTACTATCTGGCCGAAAAGTTGGTGGATGTGGAGGATAACTTCCGGCGTTGGCGTTTCAACCACCTCACCACCGTCGAGCGGATGATCGGCCACAAGCGTGGTAGCGGCGGGACAGCGGGCCTGGGATATCTGAAAAAAGCCCTCGAGGTCGTGCTTTTCCCGGAACTCTGGCAAGTCAGAACCGAGCTTTAGCTCCATTCACAGATAAGAAACTCAGGGGCTTTCAGCTTGCAGAGATCCATTTTGGCTGTGTTTTCCCTCAGTTCTGGGGGCCTGCCAGAAACCTCTCGAGACGGGCCTTCACGGCGGGCCATTCTGAGCGGATGATGCTGTACATCACGCTATCGCGCACGTAACCGTCGGGCAAAACCATATGAGCCCTTAGGATGCCTTCGCGCACCGCGCCCAAGCGCTCAATCGCAGCTTGAGAGCGCTGGTTGCGCAAGTCGGTCTTGAGCTGTACGCGATTGGCCTCGAGGGTTTCAAAAGCGTATTGCAACAGCAGATATTTGCACTCGCTGTTGATTTTGGTGCGCCAGAACTGCCGCCCATACCAAGTGCTGCCAATTTCGTAGCGCTTATCCTTGGGGGAAATATCCAAATAGCTGGTGCTGCCAATGGCTTTGTGGCTGCTCAACTCGATCACCGCAAAGGCTTTCCAGGTGGGCTCTTGGCTTAGGGTCATGAGGTTTTCAATCCAGGCTTGCAAGTGCTCTGGGGTATCGGGGCGGCCATTAAAAAAGTTGAACTGGTACTGCAAATCCGAATCGAAGATCAGCTCGAGCAAGTCGGGGTAATGCTGCATAGACAGCGGCTCGAGGCGCACCGTCTGACCCTCGAGGCGGATCGGGCTGGTTATATCCATGTCGGTTCCCTTCCCGGAGCGGCTCCTACGCCTTCCACATCATCTCGTTCAGGGCTCTGAAGCCGAGCCCTTGGTAGACCGGGCGGCCCATTTCCGAGGCGTGCAGGGTGACGGTGTTGATACCGCGCCCTTGGCAGATATCCAGGGCCTGCTGTAGCAACGTTTTCGCTAATCCCTTGCGGCGGTGCTCCCGCTCGACGTAGACATTGAGCAAGTAGCCACGCAAGGTGCTGCCATCGGAGCCAGGGAGCCAGTGATGGAACATAATCCCGGTGCCAGCCACGACTTGGCCCTCAAACTCCGCGAACAAGCCCAGATAGGTTCCCTCGGGCAAGGCTTTCTCGAGCCAGCCCGGAAACACCCGCTGGGCCATCTCGGCCCGCTCGGGACTGTCCATGTCAAGGAACATCTGGTGGCGGTGGTGGATGATGATGGGCATATCGTCCAAAGTAGCCTGGCGAAAGGTATACATCACTGCTTCTCCAGATGCTTGGCCATCTGCTCGGCAATGGCCCGGTCAGATGGGTTAGAGCTTGCCCCCAGGGCCTCCACCACTCGCTTCTGGTCGGCCTGAGAGCGGTTTTGTGAGAGCTTGAACTTACCCTCGAGGCGGGTAATCTCGATTTCAAAGGCCACGATACCCTGCATCATCCCGTGCAGGTAGGTTTCGGGCAGCTCTTCCATTTTCCATTCCTGCTCATATTGCGACACCAGCGCGTGCAGCAGCTCTTTAACCGCCTCCGGCTCCTCTACCACGCGCAGCTTGCCGTAGGCCTGAACGGTCATGTAGTTCCAGGTCGGCACGCTGGGATGTTTCTCATACCAGGTTGGCGAGATAAAGCTATGGTGGCCCTGGAAAATTATCAACACCTGGCCATTCTGCTCGAAGCTCGTCCACTGCGGGTTGGCTTTGGCCATGTGACCGGTGAGCCGCTGAGTGGACTCGACTACGAAGGGTATGGGAGTGGCAAACGGCATCCCCTGGTGCAGCGAAACCAGCGTGGCAAAAGCGTTGTGCTGCATGAACTCCAGCATTACCCCGGCATCCGTCACTTGATTGAACTTAGGAATGTACATACCCTATAAGCCTAGACCCCTAGGAGCCAGATTCCAATGGACACCCTGTCCAACTCCGCCGTGGCTGCCCTGAAAGGCAAAATCCCATGGTCAAAAAACACCCTTTAGAACCTACGGGTGAGCCAACCCTACACCCGCCCCCTGACACCCTAGTACACTTGAGCCATGGTGGACTATGACCTTTCTGAAACCGCCCTGGTCAGTTTGGTGACACTGGCCCTGGAGGGCCAGCGCGGGGTGCGGCTGGCCCAAGCAGCCTCCCGCAGTGTGGGTGAGGTGTTATCGGGCCGTCGAACCCGTCCAGTGCGCTTAGAGCGCGAGGGGGAAAATCTCACCGTGGAACTCAATGTCTGTGTGGACTATGGCCGACCCGTGCAAGATACCTGCAAAGAGGTTCAAAAAAGTACCGCCGAGGTGCTCGCGGCTTCTACCGGGTTCAAGGTTAAGGCTGTGAATATCACGGTGGTCGCGGTGGAATACAAGGAGCCCAATGCAGCCTGAGGACAGGCCGACGGGGTTCGGCCTGCGGGTTCATGGCCTGGGATCTGGGGTCTATAGAAACCCCCTTGCCCTCACAAGCTACGAGCCACAAGCTACGAGCCTGTCTCTCTTTTCCCTACACCCCACCCCCTACACCCGACCCCCTCTTTGGAGG
>JADMIM010000032.1 GCA_015478585.1 Thermaceae bacterium
GATGGGGGCCGCATCGAGTTCCTCGGCAGTGACCTCACCCGTGCCGCCCCCGAGGTGCGGGCCTGGCGCGGGCTGGGGCGGGCTTTTCAGATTGTGCAGCCCTTTCCCGAGATGAGCGTGCGGGAAAACCTCATGGTCGGAGCCCTGTACGGCAAGCCCGGTACGCCCCTACCCCGTGCGAGGGCGGTGGTGCGGGAGGTGCTCGAGCTGACTGGCCTGGGCTCTAAAGCCGAATATCCCGCGGGCGAACTCTCGCTTCTGGAGGACAAGCGCCTCGAGCTAGCCCGCGCT
The DNA here is from genome assembly GCA_015478585.1 of Thermaceae bacterium. Taxonomy (GTDB): domain Bacteria; phylum Deinococcota; class Deinococci; order Deinococcales; family Thermaceae; genus Meiothermus. The sequence continues at coordinate 292 of JADMIM010000032.1, forward strand.
CTAGCTACGCAGCCCAAGTTGCTCCTCCTGGATGAGGTGATGGCTGGGCTGCGCCCCGCCGAGGCCCAGGAAGCCGTGCGGTTGGTGCAAAAAATTCGCGCCAGCGGGGTGAGTGTGCTGTTTATCGAACATCTGATGCCGGTGGTGCGGGCGTTGGCCGACCGGGTAGTGGTGATGGATTACGGCCAAGTTATCGCCGAAGGGTCATACCCTGAGGTCGCGCAAAACCCCCGGGTGCGCGAGGCCTATCTGGGGAGGACGGCGTGAAGCTCAGCGTGGAGGGTCTGATCGCCGGGTATGCTAAGGCCCAGGTGCTGTTCGGGCTGAGCCTCGAGGTCGAGGGGGGCGAGTTGGTGGCCCTGCTGGGAGCCAACGGGGCGGGCAAGACCACCGCGCTACGCACGGTCTCAGGCCTACTGCGTGCTTGGGGTGGGGGTGTGCGGCTGGACGGGCGGAATCTGGTCGGGCTTTCGGCGGCCCGGCGGGCCAGGCTGGGGCTCGGTCACGTCCCCGAAGGTCGCCAGCTCTTTGCGCTGATGACGGTGGAAGAAAATCTGCTCCTGGGTGCGGCTTTTCTAGCCTGGAAGGGGCGGGCAGCGGGTCTGGAGTACGTCTACACCCTGTTCCCCCGGCTCCAAGAGCGGCGCAAGCAGTTGGCCGGAACCCTCTCCGGTGGTGAGCAGCAGATGCTGGCGATTGCCAGGGCCTTGATGGGTCAACCCCGCATCCTGATGGTGGATGAACCGAGCCTGGGGCTCTCGCCCAAGCTGGCCGAGGAGGTTTTGCAGACCCTCTCGAGGGTGCGCACAGCAGGCACGGGGGTGCTGCTGGTCGAGCAGAACGTGGCTCTTTCGCTCGAGGTGGCCGACCGGGGCTATGTGGTCGAACACGGCAATGTAGTGCTTGGGGGTACGTCTGCGGAACTTTCGGGCAACCCCTTGGTGCAAAAAGCCTATTTGGCCCTTTAGACCCACCTCCCCGACAGCGTTTTTGTATACAGAAAAACTTGCCTCCAACACGTGATAGCCTACAAGCAGCTCAGCTAATTAAGGAGAGTTTATGGCTTCAATCCCCACCCTTCCCGGCCTCGAGTCCACCTGGGTATCTACGCCTCGGCTCAATATGCACACCCTGACCAGTGGGCCAGAGAGTGGAATCCCCGTGCTGTTCGTCCACGGCAACGCTTCCTCGGCTACTTTTTGGCAAGAGACCATGCTCGCCCTCCCACCTTACTACCGGGCCATCGCCCCTGATTTACGCGGCTACGGCGATACCGAGGACAAGATAGTGGATGCCAGCAGGGGCTATTTTGACTGGGTGGACGACCTGCTGGGTCTGCTGGATAGTCTGAATATCGGTCAATTCCACGTCGCTGGGCACTCCTTGGGTGGTGGAGTGGTGTATAGCCTGATTGTGGCAGCAGCAGACCGGGTGCAAAGTGCAAGCCTCTTCGCTCCGGCCTCGCCCTATGGCTTTGGCGGCAGCAAAGGTTGGGATGGAACCCCTTGCTACCCCGACTTCGCCGGTTCGGGCGGGGGTATCGTCAACCCCGAGTTTGCCCGGCTGATCGGGGAGGGCTACCGGGGAAGGGAGTTTCAGGCTTCGCCCAGGACTGTGATGAACGCCTTTTACTGGAAGCCGCCCTTCGTCCCGACTCGAGAGGAAGCGCTGCTTTCGGGGATTTTGTCACAGAAAATCGGTTCCGACAAATATCCCGGCGACTCGGTTCCCTCGGTGAACTGGCCCGGTGCGGCCCCCGGTAGGTTTGGCCCGGCCAACGCCATCTCACCCAAATACGTAAGGGACACGGTGAAGCGCTTTCTGGCAGTAGAGCCCAAGCCTCCCATCCTGTGGGTGCACGGTTCCGACGACCAGATCGTCGCTGATGGCAGCCTCTTCGACCTGGGTACGCTGGGCGCAGCCGGAATCGTGCCCGGTTGGCCCGGAGCCGAGGTTTTCCCACCCCAGCCGATGGTTGCTCAGACTCGAGCCGTGCTCGAGGGATATCAAAACTTCGCCGAGCAGGTCATTCCTGAAACAGGACATTCCCCGCAAATCGAGCGCCCCGACCTGGTGAATCCCCTTTTCCACGCCCACCTGCAAGCCGCAGAACAAAGAACGTAGAGCGGTTGAGCCCAATATCGTTCTTATAGCGTTTCCCACAATCACTCCACATCGCGTGTGGAGTGATTTACTCCCTACGGCGGTATTTACCGTAGGGAGTATTGGTGGGATCCGCTCTTATTTGCAAACCGTTCTATACTGGTCTTGGTAATGCTTGTCGGGTACGTTCAAATAACCTCATTGCAGGGTAAGCCAATCGCTTGGAGAAGTGTCTCTCTCCAGCGCGGTCTTTTTCGGTGGTTTTTACCGTGGCCGCTTTGATACAACTTCTGGGCACACCGCAGTGGGTGCGAGCCGGGGGTACGCTGGCCCTACCGCGTGATGGGTCGCTGTGGCTGCTGGCTTATCTGGCCTGCTTCGAGGAGTGGGTCGCCAGGGAGGAGTTGCTCGAGTTGCTCTATCCCGATGTAGAGCCCGAGGCAGCCCGCAACCGTCTGCGCCAACTGTTGCACCGCACCAGGGGGCTGGAGTGGGCGGCTGGGCTTGAGAGCGATTCCCACTCGCTGCGCTGGACGGCTGACTGCGACGTGCGGCGCTTTCGCTGGGCTTTTACTCAGGGTGACTGGGCCGAAGTAACCCGGCTATACCGTGGCCCCTTGCTGGAGGGAACCCGGAGCTACGATTTGCCCGGCTTCGAGAGCTGGCTCGAGTCCGAGCGGGAAAACCTCCAGGCCGTATGGCGTGATGCCGTACTCAACCACACCACCCAGCTCGAGCAATCCGGGGACTATGCCCAGGCCATGTCGCTCCTGGAGCGCTCCTTAACCCTCGACCCTTATGCCGAGGAAACCCTTCAGGCCTATCTGCGCAGTGCCATGAAAAGCGGACAGCGCGAGGGAGCCCTCAAGGTCTACGGAGACTTTTGTTTGCGGCTGGAGCGCGATCTGGGCCTCGAGCCCGAAGCCAGCACCCAGAAGCTACTGGATGCGCTGCTCCAGGCCCCGGTTGCGGTGCAGGTCAAGACCAAGCCCAGCCGGGTGTCTCGGGGCTTCAGTGCCCCGCTGACCAGCTTTATCGGGCGTGAAGCCGAACTCGAGGCCATCACCACCGCGCTGGCCAACCCCGGCTGTCGCCTCCTTACCCTGATTGGCCCCGGTGGCATGGGCAAAACCCGGCTGGCCCTGGAGGCCCTCGAGGCCGAGCGTCCAACTTTTGCCGAGGTGTATTTCGTTCCCCTCGAGGCGGCTTCCTCCAGCTCGAATATCCTCTCGAGCCTGGCCCAAACCCTGGGCTTTAGCTTGGCGGGCCTGGACGACCCCCGGCAACAACTGCTGGAGTTTTTGCGTGAGCGCCACTGCCTGATTGCCCTGGACAACTTCGAGCAGTTGCTCACAGCCGAAGTCCGAGGGGAGGTTGTGGAGCTAGTGTTGGAGGTTCTGGGTGCGGCCCCACGGGTAAAGCTACTAATCACCTCGCGCCACCGGCTCGAGCTGCAAGCCGAGTGGGTGATTCCCCTCGAGGGGCTGCCAACCCCCACCAGCGGAACTTTAGAGGCTGCCCGGCGCTCCAGCAGTGCCCGGCTTTTTGTCGAGCGGGCCAGCCGTTCTAAGCCCGGATTGGCCCTCTCCAGCGCCAATGCTGCCGCCATAACCCGCATTTGCCGCCTGACCGAGGGGCTACCCCTGGGCATCGAGCTGGCTGCGGCCTGGGCCGGAGCGCTGGAAGTAGGGGAAATCGCCAGCGAACTCGAGATCAACCTGGATTTGAGCAGTCCGGTCTCAGACCGCCCCGAGCGCCATCAGACCCTGCGGGCGGCTTTCGAGCATTCCTGGCGCTTACTGTCTAGCTCAGAACGCGATGCGCTGATGTATCTTTCGGTTTTTCGGGGAGGCTTCGAGCGGGGGGCCGCCAACCAGATTATCAAGGCTTCGCTGCGCATCCTGCTGAGCTTGGTCAATAAGTCCTTGCTGCGGCGCAGCCTCGAGGGCCGTTTTGTCATGCTGGAGGTGATTCGCCAGCACGCTGCCGAGCGGTTAGCGGAAATACCCCTGGTCGAAGGGGAGGTGCGCCAAAAGCACCTCGAGCACTTTCTGGCCCTGGCCGAGACCCTGGCCCCCCAGTTGCGGGGAGCCGAGCAGGCCAAGAGTCTCGAGCAGCTCGCCAGCGAGCACGACAATTTCCGCGCGGCCCTACACCACGCTTTGCAAACCCGCCAGACCGAACCGGCCCTGCGCCTGGCTTCGGCCCTGCACTGGTTCTGGTACGTGCGCGGCCACCACCGCGAGGGGTTAACCTTTCTCGAGTCCGCCCTGGCCTTGCCCGACCAGCCCTTAGAGCCCCGCGCCGAAGCCTTGCGGGGAGTGGGCTGGCTGGCCCGTGAGTTGGGTAACTATGCTGCCGCCCGTAGCAGGCTCGAGGAAGCCCTGACCCTCTGGCAAACCCTGGGCAACCGCTCCAAAGAAGCCGCTACCTTGTACAGCCTGGGCATCAACAGCCGCGAGACCGGCGACCTCCCCCAAGCTCAACAAAAGCTCGAGCAGGCCGCAGCACTCCAGCGGGAATTATCTGAAGACTGGGGATTATCTACCACCCTCAACGACCTGGGCATTATCGAAGAATTGCACAACAACTTTCCCAAAGCCGGGGAATACTACCGGGAAAGCCTGCGCCTCAAGGAGGCCATCGGAGACCGCATGGGGGTAGCCTATGCCTTGGCAAATCTGGGTCTGGTAGCGGAAACTACGGCTGAATACCAGACCCTTACCGAGCGCAGCTTGAGTATCAAGCGAGAACTGGGCGACCAGCAGGGCATGGCAAACTCCCTTTTCAACCTCGCCGAGATCGCTTTCAAGGGGGGAGACCTCCAGACCACTCAACTGCGGCTCGAGGAGTGCCTGAAGCTATTCTGGCAACTGGGCCGCCGCCGGGCCATCGCTGCTACCCTCGCCAAGTTTGCCGAGTTGAACGCCGCCAAAGGACATTTCGAGGCTTGTTTACGGCTGGCTGGGGCTACCGAGGCCCTGGTCAAGGCCACGGGCTTCCAACTTCAGGGGGTTGACCCCAACCTCCTCGAGGGCTACCTCGAGGCTGCCCGCCAAGCTCTGGGCAGCAAGGCCCAGCAAGCGTACACCGAAGGTCTGAAAATGCGGCTCGAGGAGGCAGTTTCCTACGCGCTAGAATGTTCTTCATACTAATTTAGCCAGTGGCAATCGCGACAGATTGACAGTTGGTTCTGCTCGATAGTGCGCCGCAGGTAGGGGTTGCGAACCGCCCCCGCTTCCACCAAGTCTATGGGTCGCCTGAAGAGTTGCTCGAGTTCCTCCAACAGCCCGACTTGCCCTTAAACCCTGTTCTTCTAGCTAAATCGAACTTACCGATAATGGTAATCAGACCACTCACTTCGCCTGAAATAAGTGCTTTAGATAGACCCACCCCCACTTTGACTTTAGTGAATCTGTCACTACACATTACGGCGTTCTCGTGTATCCATAGACCTGATACATGGGTAGCCAAAAGGTGGGGTTGCAACGCTTCCTGGTTGAGATGGTTGAACTACCGGAGCTTGCGCAGGCTGTATTACTGGAGCATTGGTTGGGTCTACGGCGGGTGCTGTGCTTGCAGCAAGAGCACAACTAGACACGAAAACCAGCACGCTGATTATAAGAGCATTCCGTGTAAGCATCATTTTCGTCACTTACAGCAAGTTTAGATGACTCAGATGGTAAAGCTGGGTTAGGGGCTCAATCTGCTGCCTGACCCGTTCCCTCTTTCCCCTTGCGAATTCCCTGCACCACCAACTCCGAGATATCCAGCACCTGCGGAGCCTTCCCCTCCGGTTCCTGCGCCGTTTCCACGTTCATCATCGCCATGCAGAAAGGGCAGCCCACCGCAATCGTCGAGGCTCCAGTGGCCTTGAGTTCGCGGTAGCGGTTGGTGGAAACCCGCTCCCTGCCGGGTTCCTCTTCCTTCCAAAACTGCGCCCCACCCGCCCCACAACAGAAGCTGTTTTTGCCGTGGCGCTCAGGCTCGACTATCTTTAGGCCGGTAGCCTGGATAACTTCTCGAGGCTCCTCAATTACCCCGCTGTGCCGTCCCAGATAGCAGGGGTCGTGGTAAGTCACGTCACCCTCCATCGGCAGGGGTTGCAGCCGCTTGGCATCAATCAGCTCAGCGATGTACTCGCTGTGGTGCTTGACGGTGTAGGTTCCGCCGAAGTCCTTGTACTCGTTGGCGAGGGTGTAGAAGCAGTGCGGGCAGGTGGTGACGATGGTTTTGGGCTTGGCCTCCATCGCAGGTTGAGCGGCATCCGCCGCCCAAGCATTCAGCGTCGTCACGTTCTCCTGGGCCATCTGGGCGAAGAGATATTCGTTCCCGGCGCGGCGGGCGGCATCGCCGGTGCATTTCTCTTTTTTCCCCAGCACGGCCCAAGACGTGCCCGACTCGCTCAGGATTTCTGCGAAGGCCCTGGCGGTCTTCTGCGCTCTGGGGTCGTAGCTGGGAGCGCAGCCGACCCAGTAGAGCACCTCAGCTTCGGGGTTTTGCTCGAGGGTCTGTACCTCGAAGGGCAAGCCTTCGGCCCAGCCCATGCGCTTGTCCTGGCCTAAATTCCAAGGGTTGCCGTTGCGCTCGATGCCCCGGAAGGCGTTGCCGAGCTGCGCAGGAAACTCGCCCTGCATCATCACCTGCTCGCGGCGCACGTCCACGATGTGCAGCATCTGCTCATTGCCCACCGGGCAGACCTCGATGCAGGCGTTGCAGGTGGTGCAGGCCCAGATGCTCTCCTGGTTGGTGGCGAACTCCAGCAGCGGGCGCGGGCTGGGCTGGCCCTTGGAAAACATCGGCAAAATATCGTTCAGCTCGTAGCGCTCGGAAATTAGCAGGGCGGCAGGGGAGAGGGCCTTGCCGGTGGTGTAGGCCGGGCAGACTTCCTGGCAGCGGTTGCACATGATGCAGGAATATGCGTCTAGGAGGCGGGGCCAGGAGAAGTCTTCTAATCGTCCTACGCCTAGGCCGGTCTCTTCGGCCTTCTCGAAATCCATCGGCAGCAGTGCGCCGGGCTTTTCCTTCTTGAAAGCCAGGTTGAGCGGGGCCAGGAACAGGTGGATGTGTTTAGAACGGGCGAAATAGGGCAAAAAGAGCAGAATCGAGCCAATGGCCCCCCACCAGAAGAGGTGCTCGAGGGTGGTGGTGGTGTTCACGTCGAGGTTGGCCAACAGGTTTCCTACCGCGCCTGCCACAGGCTGGAAAGGGTCTGGGCCGAGGTCGGCAGATTGGGCCGAACGATGAATCAGGCGGGAGCCGACGTGAAAGATGATAAAAGCCCCCACGATGGCGGAATCTCTGGGAATACCGCCGCGCACCTTCTCTTGAACGGGGGTTTTGGGATTCCAGCTAAAGGTTTTCTGGCCCGCTCCTGAGTACCGCCGAATCATCAACCCCACGATGCCTAGCAGAATCAAGGCGGTCAGGACATCGCCAATTACATTAATGACGTTCCAGAAGCCCCCACGCAGCACCACCGGGAACAGTCCTTCCACCACGTCCAGCAGGTTCACCAGCAGGTAGTAGATAAAGCCGTAGAACACCAGGGCGTGGAGCAATGAAACCCCAGGGCGTTTTTTGAACACGGTTTGCAGGGTCAGGGTTTGCCACAGGGCGCGGCCCAGGCGGGCTGAAAGGTGGTCGAAGCGGTTTTCCGGCTTGCCCCGGCGGATGGCGAGATAGACCCGGTAAAAAGCGCTACCGCCCAAATATAGGGCCGTCAGGAACAAAAGGACAAAAAGCATTTTTTCAGGCCAGGTGAGCATTGATGCCTCCAAGTTGTACTTGGTGCAAGTTTAGCTGATTCTACTCGAGAAACGCTATACTGCGCGACCCCGACAGCCGCGTGCGGTAGAATTTAGCCGCCTCATGAATACTTTTGCTCTGGCCTGGATTTTGCTTTTGGCGTTCACCCTGTTTAACACCTATGCGGTGTACCGGCTGCTCAAACCCAGGGGTCGAATGGACTTGTTCTGGATTCCTATCGCAAGCAGTGCCATTCCAATGGTGTTGTTTGCCCTCTGGCCGGGGGCTTTTACCCTGCTGGCTTTCCCACTCCTTCAGAGCGCGGGCTTCTGGTTATTGTTTCGTTTGCTATCACAGTCGCGCTAGGCTTTTCCCACAGCACATCCCGAGGGGCACGACAAATAGGAAGTAGGTCTGGAAACTGGGCTACAGGTCGTAGTACATGGTGTATTCGATAGGGCTGGGGCGCAGCCGGGCACTGCCCGCCTCGTCGCGTTTCATCTCAATCCAGGTCTCGAGCAACTCCTCGGTGAACACCCCGCCTTGCAGCAGGAAGTCGTGGTCGCGCTCGAGGGCATCCAGCGATTCGTCGAGGCTCTTGGGGAGGGTTTTGATACGCCGGGCTTCTCGAGCCGAGAGACTATAGAGGTTGCGGTCGGTTGGGGTGGGAGGGGTTAGCTCACGGCGGATACCGTCCAGACCAGCCATCAACATCGCCGAGAAGGTCAGATAGGGGTTGCCGGAGGGATCGGGGGCACGGTATTCGATGCGCTTGGCCTTGGGGTTATTGGAGTACATCGGTACTCGAATCACGGCGGAGCGGTTCCTGGCCGAGATAATCAGGTTTACCGGGGCCTCGTATCCGGGCACTAGACGGCGATAGGAGTTAACGGTGGGGTTGGTGATGCCTGCTAGGGCTGGGCCATGGGCCAGCAAGCCTGCCACATAATGCATGGCCAGCTTGGAAAGACCTGCGTAGCCCTTGGGGTCGGCAAATAGCGGCTTTCCCCCTTTCCACAGGCTCTGATGGGTGTGCATCCCCGAGCCGTTGTCGCCGTAGAGCGGCTTGGGCATGAAGGTAGCGCTCTTACCGTGTTTGGCAGCTACATTCTTGACCACGTACTTGTATTTGTAGAGCTTGTCGCCCATGCGGGTGAGGGTATCGAAGCGCATGTCAATCTCGGCCTGCCCGGCGGTGGCGACCTCGTGGTGGTGCAACTCGACTTGGATGCCGATATCTTCCATCACCGTTACCATTTCGCTGCGGAGGTCTTGGTGCTTGTCGGAAGGTGGAACCGGGAAATAGCCTTCCTTTTTGCGAATCCAGTAGCCATCGCCATATTCTGCCCCGTCAGAGTGCGCTTCTACCGAGCGCACGGTGTAGCCAAAGTTGAAGGGGTCATCGGAAAAAGCCACCTCGTCGAAGATGAAAAATTCGGCCTCTGGCCCCATATATATAGTATCGGCGATGCCGGTACTTTTCAGATAGGCTTCGGCTCTCTGGGCGACCTGGCGGGGGTCTTTGAGATAGGCGCTGGGTTTGGGGGAGTTTATGGGCGGGGTGAATACATCGCACAGAATTACCAGCGTGGGGTCGGCGAAAAAGGGGTCTACGAAAGCACTGCTGGGGTCGGGCATGAGCAGCATATCCGACTCCTGAATAGCCTGGAAACCCTGAATCGAGGAGCCATCGAAACCGGCCCCATCAGTAAATAAGCCCAGGTCTACCTCGTGGGCCGGGCGGGTGTAGTGCTGCCAGCGCCCCGGAACATCCGAGAGACGCAAATCTACGTATTTGATTCCCCTGTCCTTGATGTACTTGACCAACTCTTGGGCATCCTTGAACATGACGGATTTCACCTCCGGCTCGAGCTATAAGTTGAAGTATAGAGGTCTGTTTGGGCAAGCGTCAAGGTTTTTTTGTACGCTCAGCCCTATCTTACCTTTTATTTTGCTATCTACGCCAGTTTATCAAGAAAATTGTTGCACAATATATACACACTTAGCCATACTTTGTGTCTTGGGACTCGAGGATATCCCCCAAAAGCTGCCCAGCGCCGAGGACGGACTGCCCAGTATGCTTAGGGCATGGCAAAGAGCAAAACCGAGCTGCTGCAAGAACTCAAAACAGGCGATGTGCGCTTTCTCCGGCTGCAATTTACCGATATTCTGGGGATCAACAAGGTGGTAGAACTTCCGGCCTCGCAGTTTGAGAAGGCTTTGGATGGTGAGATTGTTTTTGACGGTTCTTCCATCGAAGGCTTCGGGCGCAACGAAGTAGAGGAGTCGGATATGTTGCTCCGGCCTGACTACGACACCTTTCTGGTCTATCCAGCCGGGCTCGAGCCCACCGCCAGGGGCACGGTGGCCCGGTTGATCTGCGATGTGGCCGACACCAGCGGCAAGCCTTTCGAGGGCGACCCCCGCCAGACCTTGAAACGGCAGATCGAGCGACTCAAAAAGAAGGGCTTCGACAACTTTTTCGTAGGGGCAGAACCGGAGTTTTTTCTCTTCGCCCGCACCCCCGAAGGAAGTCCTACCACCCGAACCTATGACCGCGCCGGATACTTTGACCTAGCTCCCACCGATAAAGGGGAAGAAGCCCGGCAGGACATGGTGAATATCTTGGTAGCGCTGGGGTTTCAGATCGAGGCTGCCCACCACGAGGGCGCACCTGGACAGCACGAAATTGACTTCAAATACGCCGAGGCTTTACAGACAGCCGACAACCTCACCACCTTCAAGTTTGTGGTCAAGCGGGTTGCTATCAACCACGGCCTGCACGCGGCCTTCATGCCCAAGCCGATTGCAGGCATTAACGGCTCCGGGATGCACCTGCACTTGTCGCTGTTCAAGGGCGGTCAGAACGCTTTTCTCGAGGCCAAGGGGCAATACCAGCTCTCCAAAACGGCGCTTCAGTTTATTGCCGGTCTGCTCGAGCACGCCAACGGCATGATGGCCGTGACCAACCCGCTGGTCAACTCCTACAAACGCCTGACCCCTGGCTACGAGGCTCCGACCAGTGTGGCCTGGTCGGTTTCCCACCGCTCGGCCATGATCCGCGTCCCCAAGCGGCGTGGGGTGGGCACCAGGGCCGAGTTTCGCATCCCCGACCCCTCGAGCAACCCCTATCTGGCCCTGACCGCGATTCTGGCCGCAGGACTCGACGGCATCGAGGGCAACCTGACCCCGCCCCCACCCATCGAACGCAGCGTCTACGACCTCTCGGTGCGGGATCGCCGCAAGTACCGGGTGAGCGAACTGCCCGTGACCCTAGGCGAAGCCCTCGAGGCCCTGCGCAAAAATCGGGTCATCCGCGAAGCGCTGGGCAAAGATGTATACGACAATTTCTTACAGGCCAAAGAAATTGAGTGGAGGTCTTACCGCACTGCCGTACACCAGTGGGAGCTAGACCAATACCTGGCAGAGTATTAGAGAACGCTTTGTTGGTGAAAGCAGAGAGCCGAACGCAAAACGAATAACGCTAAACCCTAAGGGCAAAAACGTCGAAGGTCGAACGTCAAACGCTGAATGCTAAAAACTCAAAAAACCAAAAACACCAACTGCGTCTCAGACGATGTTTCTTGATATGACAATTACACCGTCCTGGTGTAACTTTTAAGACCCCTTACATTTTGCCTTTTGCTGTTGCTTTCAGCTTTTAACTTTTGGCTCTCTGCCCTCGGCTCGGCGCTTTTAGGGTTAGACCTACGACGTTCGACCAGCTCTCTCAGAACTACCACTTTTGGTCTAAGCCAATCCACCGGCTGGTGGATACCCTGGTTCAAGAAGCCTTTAATTCGTATACAACGATATCATTTAGGGGCTATATACCCCCTAGCTGGTCTTGAGCTGTGGTTGCATCTTGAGGCAAATAAGGTAGGCTCTATATGGCTGGAAAACAAAGACCATCCCTCTCGTTGACAAAAATCGGCGTGGGCTAGGTAGAATAGGCCAGCCAAAAATAGGCTAACTGAGAACTTTGAGGAGGAAAGGCATGAAGAAAAGCGCAATCGTAGCCCTGGGGGTCTTGGCGTTGGGAGTGGCTTCGGCCCAGTCCAACGTCATCAAGATCGCCTCGGTATCCCCCCTTTCGGGGCCGCAGTCCGGTCTGGGTGAGTCCATCAAGTTGGGTGCCCAGCTCGCTATCGAAGAGGCTGTTCCCCGCTTCAAGGCCCTGGGCTTTGACCTGCAATTTGCCCCACAGGACGACCAGGCCACCCCAGACGTAGGCGTGGCTGTGGCCCGCCGTATCGTCAACGACCCCGACCTCTTGGGTGTAGTCGGTCACCTCAACTCCGGTGTGGCGATTCCTAGCTCCGAGGTGTACAAAGACACTAACTTGGTCATGGTTTCTCCGGCCAATACCAACCCTCGCGTAACCGACCGGGGGTATTTGAGCGTTGACCGAGTATGCGGGCGCGACGACGTGCAGGGGCCAGTAGGTGCAGACTATGCCGTCAAGGTACTGAAGAAGAAGAACCTCTTCGTCATGAATGACAAGACTGCCTACGGTCAGGGTTTGGCTCAGGCTTTCGCCGACAAGGCCAAGGAACTCGGAGCCAATGTCGTGTCCTTTGTGGGCACCGAAGAAGCCTCCAACTTCCAACCCCTGATCCTCCAGATGCGGGCACAAAAGCCCGATCTGGTGTACTACGGTGGCATCTATGATAAGGCCGGTGTACTGCTCAAGCAGATGCGCCAAGCCGGTATCTCGGCTACTTTCATGGGCGGCGACGGGCTCGACGGCTCTGACCTGGTGAAAATCGCCGGTAACGCCGTGATTGGTACCCTCTTCACCACCACCTCCGGCCCCATTGACACCCTTCCCAAGGCCGCGGCTTTCGCCAAGAACTACAAAGCCAAGTTTGGCAAGGACTCCGAAGCCTATGGAGCCTATGCCTACGACTCGGCTAACGTCATCCTCACCGCTATCGAAGGCTTGCTCAAAGCCAACGGCGGCAAGAAGCCTACCCGTGAGGAAGTCGCCAAGGCCGTGCGTCAGGTCAAGCTGGATGGCATCACCGGGCACATCGAGTTCGACAACAAGGGTGACCGTAAGCTCTCCGACTACTACATCATCTACATGAAGACCGCTTCTTATCCTGGCGTGGTGCAAAGGGTTATCCAGTTCGCCCCCCCCCAGAGCAAGTAACATTCCTTCTATAATGACCAGCGGCCTCAGGGCCGCTGGCTTTTTGTGCCCTGAAAGAGACCTGTGAGGGCAAAGGGTTCAACCTATCGCGGTTTTCATAATAACTCCGCCCGAGGGCGGAGTTATTATGAAAACCGCTCTATATGGAGAGGAAAGGGTCTTAAGACCGGAACTGGTTTTGCGGCAGTGAGTTTGTGTGTGAAGCTAAACAGCCTTTGATTGGAGTATGTTGAAAACATAATCAAACTGAGCTACAGTACGCTGGAAAGGAATTTTAGGCCATATGCTCGAACTCAAGGAGATTGCTCGAGGCCGCAAGATACGAGGCATTGTACCCGAGCAGGCGGTTCTGGTTTTGGACACCCGTTGGTTTGGGGGGAACAGCGCCCTCGAGGTGACCTACCGCACCGAGCGAGGGCAGACGGACAGTGAGGTGCTCTACCCCCATCAGCAGGAGCAACTCAGCCTCGAGGCCGAGCAGAGGGGCTGGGACGCGACACTGGACGGGGCGCGGCTGCAAATGGCGGCTGAGGCGCACCGTATTCGCCTGGCCTACTTGTTCGACCCGAGGCTGGCCGTACATATCTCGAGCGTAGAGCCTCTACCCCACCAGATCACGGCGGTTTACGAGGAAATGCTCTCGCGCCAGCCGCTGCGCTTCCTGTTGGCCGACGACCCCGGCGCAGGCAAGACCATCATGACCGGGCTGTTTCTGCGCGAGCTGGTGGCGCGGGGTGATCTACGGCGGGCACTGATCATCAGTCCGGGCAGCCTGGTGGAGCAGTGGCAGGACGAGCTGTACAACCGCTTCAATCTGGTCTTTGAGATCATGACCAACGACAAGCTCACCGCCTCGCCCACAGGCAACTGGCTCGGCGAGACCCCACTGGTGATCGCCCGCCTGGACAAGCTCTCGAGGGATGAAGAACTTCAGCGGCGGCTCGAGCAGACCGAATGGGACGTGATCGTAGTGGACGAGGCCCACAAGATGTCGGCCACCTTCTTCAGCAACGAGGTCAAGTACACCAAGCGCTATTTGTTGGGGCGGATGCTGGGCAACCTGACCCGCCACCTGCTGCTGCTCACCGCCACCCCGCACAACGGCCACGCTGAGGACTTTCAGCTTTTCATGGCCCTGCTCGACCCCGACCGATTCGAGGGCAAGCCCAGGGCGGGAGAGGCCCAGCCCGACAACTCCGACCTGATGCGCCGCCTTACCAAGGAGCAGTTGCTCAAGTTCGACGGGCGCAGGCTGTTCCCCGAGCGGATTGCCCACGCGGTGCCTTACGACCTCTCGCCCGACGAAGCACGGCTGTACCAAGACGTGACCGAGTACGTGCGGCAGGAGTTCAACCGGGCCGAGGCACTGGGCAACGGGGGCCAGCGGGGCACGGTGGGCTTTGCCCTCACGGTGTTGCAGCGCAGGCTGGCCTCTAGCCCAGAGGCCATCTACCAGTCGCTGCGGCGCAGGCGGGAACGGCTCGAGCGGCGCTTGGAGGCCGAGCGGCTCAAAAACCCCACCGTCCAAAACCTCAGCGAACTGGAGACACCCCTCGAGGTGATCGAGGACGAGGATGACGTTCTCGAGGCCGAACTGGTTCAGGCCGAGAACACGGTGGTGGATCAGGCCACGGCAGCCCAGACCATCGCCGAACTCGAGGCCGAGATATTCACCCTAACCCGCCTCGAGGCGCTGGCTTTGCAGGTGCGGCGCTCGGGCCGCGACCGCAAGTGGGAGGAGCTTTCGGGCCTGCTGCAAGAGCGTCCCGAAATGCGGGACGCGGCAGGTTCGCGGCGCAAGCTGGTGATCTTCACCGAGCACCGCGACACCCTCAACTACCTGCAAGGGCGTATCGGGGTGTTGCTGGGCCGTCCCGAGGCCGTGGTTGCTATCCACGGAGCTGTTTCGCGGGACGACCGACGGGCGGCCCAGGCGGCGTTCACCGACGACCCCCAGGTGCTGGTGCTGATCGCCACCGACGCTGCGGGCGAGGGTATCAACCTGCAACGCGCCCACTTGATGGTCAACTACGACCTGCCCTGGAACCCCAACCGCCTCGAGCAGCGCTTCGGGCGCATCCATCGCATCGGCCAGACCGAGGTCTGCCACCTCTGGAACCTGGTGGCCCGAGAGACCCGCGAGGGTGAGGTGTTCGCTCGGCTTTTTGAGAAGCTCGAGCGCGAGCGGCTGGCCCTGGGCGGGCAGGTTTTTGATGTGCTGGGGCGGCTGACCTTCAACAACATGCCCTTGCGCGACCTGCTGGTGGAGGCCATTCGCTACGGCAACCAGCCTGAGCGGCGGAGCTGGCTCGAGCAGGTCGTGGACAGCAGCCTGAACCGCGACCACTTACGGGCCTTGCTGGAGGAGCGCTCGCTGGCGCGGGATAGCCTGGACATGGGAAAGGTTCAGAGTATCCGCGCCGATATGGAACGTGCCGAAGCCCGGCGCTTACAGCCTTTCTACATCGGAAAGTTCTTTTTGGACGCTTTCAAGCAGCTCGGTGGTACGGTCTATGAGCGCGAGAGCGGTCGCTACGAGATTCGCCATGTCCCCCAACGCATCCGCGAGCGGGCCACCCAGATGAACACCCGCCTGCCCGTCCTCGAGCGCTACGAGCGCATCGCCTTCGACAAGGAGCAGGTGCGCTTGGAGGGCAAGCCCCAGGCCACCTTTGTCTCGCCGGGGCATCCGCTGTTGGATGTGGTGGGGCAGATGATCTTGGAGCGTGACGGCGAGCTGCTGCGGCGCGGTGCGGTGTTGGTGGACGACCACGACCTAAGCACTACACCCCGCGCTTTGTACGCCCTCGAGCACCTGATCGAGGACGGGCGGCGCGACGCGCAGGGCGGGCGGCGGGTGATCTCGAGGCAACTGCACTTTATCGAGATTCCCGTGGGCGGTTCACCCCAGCCTGCGGGCTACGCGCCCCACCTCGACTACCGCCCGCTCACCGAGGCCGAGCAGCCTGTGGTAGCGGCTTGGCTCTCCGCACACCCAAACCAAGCCCCCAGCGCCACCCTCGATCAGGCCACCGAGTTCGCTGTGGTGGAGCTGATGCCCGCCCACTTCAAGGAGGTTCGGGAGCGCAAGGAAGAGCTGATCCAGCGCACCCGCACAGCCGTGCGTGAGCGGCTGACCCGCGAGATTACCTACTGGGACGGCAGGGCCAACGAGATTCGAGCGCAGGAAGAGGCGGGCAAGCGGCCCAAGCTCAACTCCAGAAAGGCCCGCGACCGCGCCGACGACCTCGAGAGGCGACTCAAGACCCGGATGCTCGAACTCGAGGAGGAGGGCAAGCTCTCCCAGCGCCCGCCGGTGGTAATGGCCGAGGTGCTGATCGTGCCACGGGGGCTGCTGCTCGATCTAACAGGCCAGCCGCTCGCTCAGGCTGACCTCTTCGCCCGCCAGACCGCCGAGGTGGAGCATCTGGCGATGCAGGCGGTGATGGAGAACGAGCGCCGCCTGGGCCACGTGCCCCGCGACGTGAGCCGGGGCAAGGTGGGCTATGACATCGAGTCGGAGATCGTGAAGGGTGAGGATAAGGGCCGCCTGCGCTTCATCGAGGTTAAGGGGCGGGTGGAGGGAGCCACCAGCATTACCGTGACCCGCAACGAGGTGCTGGTCTCCCTCAACAAGGCCGAGCAGTTCATCTTGGCGATAGTGCAGGTGGGTGGCGAAAAAGACCACATCCACTACCTTCACCACCCCTTCCAGCGCGAGCTTACGGATGAGGAACTCAGCACCAACCTCGAGTTAAAACGCCTACTGGCCAGGGCCGAGCCACAGAATTGATATGCTGTAGCCCGATGAGCGCTGCACTGGAACAGCTCGAGACCTGGATGCAATCCAGAGAGAACGAGCGTTTGGAATTCAAGGAAGCCAAAAACAACTTCCATTTTGAGAAGCTGGTCAAGTATTGCTGCGCCCTAGCCAATGAGCGGGGTGGCAAAATCATCCTCGGGGTCGGCAACAAAATGCCACGTCAGGTTGTGGGAACCAGCGCCTTCGAGAACCGCTTGAACGAGCTACAGCAAGTGCTGCCCCAGTTGAGCGAAGATGCTGTACAGAGGCTGGTGCGTGACCTAAAAGACGAGGGCGAGATTTATAAGAAAGGCCATACTCGAGGTGCCCGTTGGTATCCTAGCCCGTAATTCATTGCGCCTATTCAAAGAGAACAGAACGCAATTGTTTGTCTAATAAACCCCCAAGAAAGCCCATCTCCATCACAAAGAAATACGTCATTTCAATCGAACCAATGTCTAAACCAGACGCAATCCGAGGCCCGCCATGACTCCCCCCAAACGCAAACTGATCGAAGTCGCCCTGCCCTTAGAGGCCATCAACCGCGAGGCCGCCCGCGAGAAGTCCATCCGCCACGGCCACCCCTCCACCCTGCACCTGTGGTGGGCACGCCGCCCACTGGCCGCCGCCCGAGCCGTGCTGTTCGCCAGCCTGGTAGACCACCCCGAAGACCCCAGCGCCTCGCCCGAGTACGTGGCGGCCTGCCAGGCCCTCGAGTACCAGGGCTTGCCCGAAGCCGATACCCCGCTCCAGCGGCTGTTCTTGTTTATCGAGAAGTTGGTGAAGTGGGAGAACTCCAACAACCCCGAAATTCTACAAACCGCCCGCCACCTAATTCACCTCTGCACGGGCGGCAATCCGCCCCCAGTGCTAGACCCCTTCGCAGGTGGCGGAACCATTCCCCTCGAGGCCCAGCGCCTGGGCTTGGAGGCCCACGCCTCCGACCTCAACCCGGTGGCGGTGCTGATCAACAAAGCCCTGATCGAAATCCCCCCCAAGTTCGCCGGGCAGCCCCCCATCAACCCCGAGCATCGCAAAAAGGCCCGCTCCTCCGACGTATGGACAGGTGCGAAAGGGCTGGCCGAGGACGTGCGTTATTACGGCAAGTGGATGCGCGACGAGGCCCAAAAGCGCATCGGCCACCTCTACCCCAAGGCCAAGCTGCCCGGTGGCGGCGAGGCCACCGTGATCGCCTGGCTATGGGCACGCACCGTGCAATGCCCCAACCCCGCCTGCGGCTGCCAGATGCCCCTGGTGCGGAACTGGGTTTTGAGCAGCAAACCCGGCAAAGAACACTATGTAGAGCCTGTGGTTAACCGCAACGTTCAGCCGCCAACGGTCGAGTTCGAGGTTCGGCAAGGCAAAACGAGCGCGGGTGAAGGTGCCATCGGTAGGAAGGGCGCGAAGTGCATAGTCTGCGGCACGCCTGTCCCGGTGGACTACCTGCGCTCCGAGGGGAAAGCGCAAAGGCTGGGCGCTCAGCTATTGGCGATTGTCGCCGAGGGAATCCGAGGCCGCATTTATCTGAAGCCAAATCAAGAGCACGTCGAAGCCGCACAGCAAGCTAGGCCGAGATGGGAGCCAGACGGCGAGATGCCCAACAACCCACGCTGGTTTTCACCACCCGCCTATGGCATGACTCGATTCGCAGACCTGTTCACACCGCGCCAGCTCGAGGCGCTCACTACTTTTTCTGACCTTGTGGGGGAGGCTCGAGGGCGGGTGTTCAAGGACACTGAGGCGGCGGGTCTCGAGGGGGTAAAAGCTAAAAACTACTCAGATGAAGTAGCGGTTTACCTAGCTTTCGCTATTTCTCGAACATCCGATAGGGGCTCAACAATATGTACCTGGGACACAAGTCGAGACTCAACAAGAAATACCTTTGCTCGACAAGCGATTCCGATGACTTGGGATTATGCGGAAGCAAATTTTTTAGGCAATTCAACAGGAAACTACTTAGGCGCGTTAGAAGGAGCTTTAGAGACCCTCGACAATCTCTCCCAAAGTGTGCAAGGGTATGTGATTCAGCGAGATGCGACTACAGCAATTGGAAGTCCCCAGCAACCCCTAATTTCTACCGACCCACCCTACTACGACAACATTGGCTATGCAGATTTGTCCGATTTCTTTTATGTATGGTTGAGGCGCTCGTTATCGGAGGTCTTGCCAGAGTTATTTGGGACTTTGCTAGTTCCTAAAGTTGCCGAGTTAGTCGCTACGCCTTATCGCTTCGAGGGCAGCAAACAAAAAGCACAAGAGTTTTTTGAGACAGGTTTGGGCAAGGCGTTTGAGCGGATGCGCGAGGCTGGGCATCCAGACTATCCAGTAACGGTTTACTACGCCTTCAAGCAGTCCGAATCCGAAGAGTCGGATGATGATGAAAATGGCTCGGGAGGTGACAGCACAGCTTCTACGGGCTGGGAGACCATGCTCTCGGGGCTTATAAATGCGGGGTTTCAGATTACAGGCACTTGGCCCATGCGCTCGGAGCTTTCCAATCGAATGATTGCCAGCGGAACCAATGCCCTCGCCTCGTCCATCGTCCTCGTCAACCGCCCTCGCCCATCTTCAGCCCCCATCGCCACCCGCCGCGAGTTGCTGCAAGCGCTGCGTTCCGAGCTGCCGCGTGCGCTGCGGGAGCTTCAGCGGGGGAACATCGCGCCGGTAGACCTTGCCCAGGCCGCGATTGGGCCGGGGATGGCGGTGTATAGCCGCTATTCCAAGGTGATGGAGTCGGACGGCACACCCATGCGGGTGAGGACGGCCTTGGCGCTGATTAACCAGATGCTCGACGAGGTGCTGGCCGAGCAGGAGGGCGACTTTGATGCCGATACCCGCTGGGCGCTGGCTTGGTTCGAGCAGTGCGGCTTTGCCGAGGGCGAGTTCGGGATGGCCGAGACCCTTTCCAAAGCCAAGAACACCAGCATTAGGGGCCTCGAGGAGGCGGGCATCCTGCGGGCCAAGGCAGGCAAAGTGCGGCTGCTGCGCCCCGACGAACTGCCCGAGGGCTGGAACCCCGCCGCCGACACCGACATCCCGGTGTGGGAGGCCACCCATCACCTGATCCGGGCCATGAACAGCGGGGGCGAGGAGGCCAGCGCCCGACTGCTGGCGGCTCTGCCCAATGGCGACACGGCGCGGGAACTGGCCTACCGGCTCTACGCGGTGTGTGAGCGCAAGAAATGGGCACAAGAGGGGCTGGCCTACAACACCCTGGTGACGAGCTGGCTCGAGGTCTCGAGGCTGGCCCAAGATGCCAATATTAGGCCCGCCCCGACCCAAGAAGCGCTGCTGTAGGTTGGGGGCGCTCAGGGCTCGAGCATTGCCACTGTTGGAAACACAGCCTTGTATACGGTGGGGTCGAAGGTCAGCACGGTCAGGCCGTGGTGCTCAGCGTGGGCCGCGATCAGGAAGTCGGCCAGGATGCGGCGGGGCAGTTGCCCGCCCTTGCGTAGGCGGGCGTAGCTCCCCAACGCTTCACCCGCTCTGTCCCACAGCCGGTCGGGCATCGCCCAGGCCACTTGGATGCCCGTGGAGCTGAGGAAGAAATCGATCTGGTGTTCCCAGTTGGCCGAGGCCCGCAACTCGGCGTAGACGGGCGGGCAGATCAGCAGTGGGCCGCGCTTGGCGACCTTCAGGATGGATTGTTGGGCGGCTTTTTGCTGGGGGTCGCTGGTGTCCAGTGCGGTCAGCAGCACGTTGGTGTCCAGGCTGGTCATTTCTTCCCCCACTCATCCCAGCCCCGCATGGAACGCACGTGCTTGGCCGCGTTTCCTCCGGTTTCAGCGCTCAGGTCGGTGCTGTATTTGGCGAAGGCCGCCTCGAGACTCATCCGCTGGGGCTTGAGGGTGATGGTGCCGTCCTCGAGGGTGAACTCGAGCTGATCCCCTGGCCTTAGCCCCAAGGCCCTGACCATCTCAATGGGGATGGTGATCTGGTTTTTGGAACTGAGCGTGCCCTTGGACATACCAAGGATTATACACCAAGCAGCAATTTCTTGGTATGACCTGCCCACTTCGGACTATAGCCTCGGGGCAATACCTTCAAACCCTCGATGCAACCTCGAGCCGATACACTAGAGGGTGAATATGGCGATTACCAATGCGGATAGGGTAGGCAAGGCGCTCGAGTTGCTCAACAACGGGTTGCAGCCTTTCGTCGAACGCGAGATGAAGGCTATTTACGGCGACAACTGGCTCGCCGAGGCAGTGGCGGCCCTCAGGGAAAACAAGCTGGTCGTCCAGGGGGGCAAGAACTGGGACAGCCAGGCTTTGTTGACCCTGATGTGGAACCGCTGGACAGAGGTCTTCAGGCGCACCCTCGGCCACGCCGAGCGGAGCTTGGTCTCCGAACTACGTGAGGCCCGCAACCGCTGGGCGCACCAGGAACCGTTTTCCACCGATGACGGCTACCGCATCCTCGACAGCGTGAGCCGCCTGCTCTCAGCGGTTTCGGCCCCCGAGGCAAGCGAGGTAGACCGACAGAAGCAAGACCTCATGCGGCTCAAGTACGAGGAGCAGACCCGCAACGTGACGCGCAAGGTCACGCTGGCCCCGGTCGAAGGCCAGCCCCGTGCAGGTCTGCTGCCTTGGCGCGAGGTCATCACACCCCACCAAGACGTGGCGCGGGGCACCTATCAACAGGCTGAGTTTGCCGCCGACCTGTGGCAGGTGCATGTGGGTGAGGGAGCCAGCAGCGAGTACACCGACCCCGGAGAGTTCTTTCCGCGCACTTACCTCACCCAGGGCTTGCGGGGACTGCTGCTAATGGCCCTTCAACGCCTAAGTGGCAAGGGCGGCGACCCCGTGGTGGAGCTGCAAACCAACTTCGGGGGCGGCAAGACCCACTCCATGCTGGCACTGTATCACCTGTTTTCGGGGGCCAAGGCCCAGCAGTTGGTGGGCCTCGAGGAGGTCTTGGCCGAAACGGGCCTCAAAGAAATCCCCAGGGTCAACCGCGCAGTCTTCGTGGGCACCAAGATTAGCCCCGGTCAGCCAACGATCAAACCTGACGGAACCAAAATCCGCACCCTCTGGGGCGAGATCGCCTACCAACTGGGCGAGGCCGAGGGCGGCAAAGGGGCTGAAGCCTTTGAACTGGTGCGCGAGGCCGATGAGACCGCCACCAACCCAGGCGACGCGCTGCGAAAGCTGTTCAATCGCTACGGCCCCTGCCTGATCCTGATAGACGAGTGGGTGGCCTACGCCCGCCAACTCCACGACGACCCCGACCTGCCGGGGGGCAGCTTCGAGACCCACTTTACCTTCGCCCAGGCCCTCACCGAAGCGGTCAAAGCTTCGCCGCAAACCCTGCTGGTGGTGAGTATCCCGGCCTCCGAGCCGGGCCGCGAGGGGCGCAACTCCGCCGAGATTGAAATCGGGGGCGAGCGTGGTACGGCTGCTCTAGCACGGCTGAAGAATGCCATCGGGCGCATTCAGTCGCCCTGGCGGCCCGCCACCGGCGACGAGAGCTTCGAGATCGTGCGGCGCAGGCTGTTCGAGTCCGTTCCCACCGAGTTGCTGCCCCAGCGCGACGCAGTGATAAAAGCCTTCATGGAGCTGTATCGCCAGAACAAAGACGAGTTCCCCAGCGCCACCCACGAGAGCACTTACGAGGCCAAGCTCAAGGCCGCCTACCCCATCCACCCCGAACTGTTCGAGCGGCTCTACTCCGACTGGTCGAGCCTCGAGAAGTTCCAGCGTACCCGTGGGGTGCTGCGCCTGATGGCTGCCGTGATCCACGAGTTGTGGGAGCGTAACGACAAGAACCTGCTGATCATGCCCGCCAACGTTCCGGTGGCCGCGGGCGCGGTGCAGTCCGAGCTAACCCGATACCTCGAGGACAACTGGGTACCGGTGATCGAGCGCGACGTGGACGGCCCCGAATCGCTACCCCTGCGCCTCGACGGAGAGAACGCCAACCTCGGCAAGTATTCCGCTACCCGCCGCGTGGCTCGCACCCTCTACCTCGGCTCGGCCCCGACCCTTGCCGCCGACAACCGGGGCCTGGAAGACCGCAACATCAAACTCGGTTGCGCCCAGCCGGGGGAGTTGGTCGCTACTTTCGGCGATGCCCTGCGTCGCCTAACCGACCAGGCCACCCACCTCTACGTCAACGGTCAACGCTACTGGTTTTCCACCCAGCCCAGCGTGAACCGCTTGGCCCACGAGAAGGCCGAGGAGCTCGAGGACTACCTGGTGAGCCAGGAGATCGAGCGCCGCCTCAAAGACGAGGCCCGCGAGCGCGGCGACTTCCCCCGTATCCATGTCTGCCCCGAATCCAGCGGTGATGTACCCGACGAACACGAGGCAGCCCTGGTTGTGCTCGGCCCTGCCTTTTCATACCTCCAAAGCCGCGAGAGCATCAGCCCTGCCCAGGCCGAGTCTCAGAGAATCCTCGAGAGCCGGGGTAACAAAGACCGCATCTATAAAAACACCCTGGCCTTCCTGGCTGCCGACAAACGCCGGGTGGGCGACCTCGAGCAGGCTGTGCGGATGTTTCTGGCCTGGAAATCGGTAGAAGCGGACGGCAACTCCGGCGTTCTCAACCTCGACAACTTCCAGCGCAACCTAACCCAGACCAAACGCTCCGAGGCTGAACGGGCCATCAAAGCCCGGATTCCCGAAACCTATAACTGTTTGTTGATTCCCACTCAAGAAAAGGGCGACCCCGCGATTGCTTGGTTGCCCTACAGCTTGCAGGGGCAGGATGCCTTGGCGGTACGGGCCAGCAAGAAACTCAAGGGCCATGGCCGACTGGATGTACGCATGGCGGGCACGGTGCTGCGGCGGGAGATGGATCGCATACCTCTATGGCGTGGCGACCATGTGAGTCTGAAGCAGTTGACCGACGACTTTGCCACCTACATCTATTTGGCCAGATTGCGCGACCCTGGTGTGCTGCTTGAGGCCGTTCGAGACGGGATCACCTCACTCAACTGGTTGCTCGAGGGCTTTGCCTACGCTGATGCTTGGGATGAACAAAAAGGGCGCTATTTAGGATTGCGGGCTGGGCCAGGGGTCAACTTGCCCAGCGCCGCTCAAGGTGTATTGGTTAAGTCAGAAGTGGCCAACGACCAACTCGAGCGCGAAAAATCAACCCCCACACCTCTGCCAAGCGATACGGGTCAAGCCACTAACCCACCCTCAGTTCGTACCCCCACTGTTCCCAACTCATCTATTCCCCAACCCGTTACTCAGCCTCAAAGGCCGCGCCGCTTCCAAGCCTCGGTCAGGCTCGAGCCTACCCGTCTCAGCCGCGACGCTGACCAGATTGCCCGCGAAGTGTTGCAACATCTGCTGGAGTTGGATGGCGCAGAAGCTGAGGTAGTTTTGGAAATTCAGGTTAGGGTTCCAGGCGGGATGTCCGAGTCGGTTGAGCGCACAGTCGGTGAGAACGCCCGTACCCTGCGCTTCAGCTCGAGTAGCTTTGAAAGCGAATAGCTTTAGCTAAGAGCTCTATACAGAACTTACTGCAAACAATCCAACGCCGTTTAGGGATTGACAGGTAGCTAGGGATAAAGCAAAAGGGACGGTGCATATGGAGTTAACAGAACAATGAATTCAAGTTACGCAAGAGCTAAGCAGCAAGGTCAGCTTGGTCGAGGAGCAAACTTGCGGGTGATAAGTCTGCGGCGCAGGATTTCGATGCCTGTGCGGTGGGCGTTTCTAAGTCTTTGTAAATACCAAAAAGCCAGTATCCCAAACATCAGATGGCGGTGATAGTTACGTACTGAGCGCTGTTGTACCGCTTGCCAATCGAGGTTTAGGTCGTTGACGGTGTAAAACTTCCTCGTCGGAAGACCTTGACGGTGATCCGACCTTTCAGCGTTCTCACCGCATCCCACGGTTCGGGTTCGGGAGAGCTTGCGGTTGCGGCGTTTCTCCGAGGGCTTGAGTTCAGCTTTGCGAGGTTTTTTGGGGCTGAGAGATTTGCTTTACCTTGGGCTTATAGCCCTGAAAGCTGGTGTCTTGGTGCAGGTGAGGGTCTTTGGGGCGTTGTCTACGCCGTTCGGTGGCATCCACCATCAACTCGATCATCTCGGGGCTTTGTGCGACTGCAGTTTGCGCTTCTTCATGTTGAGTCAAGCCTTTGCCCTTACCCTCAGGCATCACCCCCATCTGCTCTAGGGCCACCTTCAGGACGGATAGCAGGCGATGAATCCAGGAGTTCACCCCGGACTGGCTCATCCCAAAGCTAACCCCCAACAACTCTTGCAGCGGGTAGCTCTTTTGATACACCAGCACCAACTGATACACCAGCACCAACAACTGTTTATCCTCGATGCTTTCCAATTTGGCTTTCCGGCCTCCGCCCACACTCCGTTTACGCCTGCGACCAGACGGGGTTCGCTGCTCGCTCACCGTAGCCTCGTAGGCACTCCTGAAGTACGGCAACAGCCCTTGGAACTCTTTATCGGTTAATCCCGTCAGCGACAAAATGGGCATAGGACGGTATCTAAACTACCCTTATCTAGGCCGTGTTGACATTTAGGGACAAGGCTGTAACGTTTACTCGGTGAAAAAGGTCAAACTGAGTACATCAGAGTGGAAACGAATCAAGGGATTTCTACAAACACGGTCAGATGTTTACATCGGCAAGCCCAGAGAGTGTAAACGGTTTGTGGAGGGCGTGTTGTGGATAGCCAGGAGCGGGGCGCAGTGGCGACTGCTGCCGAGAAGTTACGGGGAAGCGTGTTCAAGCGCTTTGACCGTTGGGCCGAGAAGGGGGTCTGGCGGGCCATGATGGAGCACTTTGCCGAGGATGCGGACATGGAAAGTGTGCTGATGGATGCCACCGTGGTACGCGCCCACTCGGGTGCGGCGGTAAAAGGGAGGATCAGGCGGAAGAAGCTCTTGGTCGGAGCAGGGGAGGCTTCACTACCAAAATCCACGCCGCCACGGATGCCCTGAGGCTGACCCTGACGGGCGGGAATCGGCACGACCTGACCCAAGCCGAGGTATTGCTGGAGGGCTGGGAGACCGAGCGGGTGATCGCGGACAAGGGCTACGATTCTGACCGGGTGCTGGAAACAGTTGAGGCCCTATCCGCTGAGGCTGTGATACCTCCCAAGGCCAACCGCCTGGAGCAGCGAGAATACGACCGAGACTTCTACAAAGAACGTCACCTTGTCGAGGGTATGCGCATAGCGCACGCGGCTGTGCCGTGCCTGGAGTGCTTCTTCAACAAGCTCAGGCAGTTCCGCAGGGTCTTCTTGCGCTTCGAGCAGACCGCCAGAAACTTCCTGGCCTTCGCCCACTTCGCCTCAACCATGATCCTGCTCCGCTAAATGTCAACACAGCCTAGTACAGCCCCCTTATGAAAACCGCTCTGAATTTTGAAGGCGGGGCTATTTGTCGTAGGGTTTGCCCACCGCCGCCGGAGGCCGACTGCGCCCGATAAACCCGGCCAGCACGAGCATAGTAAGAATATACGGCAGTGCCTCGATGATGACCGAGGGGAGTATATCCCCACCCTGGAGCTGAATCGCCAAGGCCCTAAACAGGCCAAACAACAGCGTAGCTCCCAGCACTCCCAAGGGATGCCACTTGCCGAAGATCAGGGCTGCCAGCGCGATAAAACCCTGCCCCGCACTCATGTTTCGCACGAACTGGTTGAGAAAACCAATCGAGAGGTAAGCTCCAGCGACCCCGGCCAGCACGCCCGAGATAATGACGGCGGTATAGCGCATACCAATCACGTTCACGCCCATCGTTTCGGCGGCCTCGGGTTGTTCCCCCACGGCCCTTAGGCGCAAACCCCAGGGCGTTTTGAAGAGTATCCACCACACCAGCGGAACCAGCAAATAGGCCACAAATACCAGAATCGAGAGATGTCCCTGACCCAGTACGTTGATATCGGGGATGCGGTTGACCACTTCCTGCGAGGTCGAGGTGTTGTTGTAGAGCACCTGTAGCACGATGGAAGGAGCACCAATTGCCAGAATATTGATGGCGGTGCCCGAGACGATCTGATCAGCCCGGTATTTGATCGAGGCCACCGCGTGTGCTGCTGCCACTAGCCCACCCATCAAGGCCCCAAACAGCAGGCCCACCCAGGGAATCCAGGCCGCCTGGACTCCGCCTGTAGCCACCTCGAGGCGCTGCACGCCTATAGCCGAAGCTGCGGCCCCGAAGAGAATCATGCCCTCGAGGCCGATGTTCACGACCCCCGAGCGCTCGGAGAACAGGCCGCCCAAGGCGGTAAAGAGCAAGGGTGTGGCCTGCCGCAGGGTCGAAAAGAACAAAGCGATGATGATTTCCATTGGCTAGTCTCCTACGGCTTTGGTAGCTTTGGCCTCGAGTTCGTCCTGGCGGGTGCGATCCTCGGTTTCGACCTGGGCTGCTTTAAGGGGGTCGGTGAAGTAGCGGGGCAGCAAGCCCCCCACCGCGATAAACATGATAATCAGGGCCTGCAAGACCGTCACCAAGTCGCGGCTGATCCCCAGTTGCACGTTGAGGGTAGTAGCCCCCGACAAGAGCACCCCAAATAGCGCCGAGGCCATAAAGATGCCCAGAGGGGTGTTTTGGCCCATCAGGGCGATAGCGATACCGAAAAACCCAGCATCGGTGGGCAGGCTCTGCTTGAGGCGGAAAGTTCCGTCCACCCCGGCCCCCAGCACGTAGTGGGTGGCAACCAGCCCGGCCAGTGCGCCAGAAACCAGCATGGCGACCACGATTTTACGGTTGAGGTTGACCCCCGCATACTCGGCGGCTTTGGGAGCCAAACCAACCGCCCGCAACTCGTAGCCGCTCGAGCTGCGAAAGAGGAAAAAGTGGTAAAACAACAATGCTAGGACTGCCAGCAAAAACGAGCCGTTGAAGAGAATCGAGCTGAGATCGGTGCTGACCTTGACGGCAAATCCAGGGAGCACCAGGCCCAGCAGATACCCCGCAATTATGGCGGTACCTGCCGCCAGCAGCCTGCGGCCCAGCTCGAGCCGCCCTAAGCCGATATAAACCGCAATACCCGCAACCACCGCCAGCGGCAAAGCCCAGGAGAAGTGCCCACCTGGAGCAAGCAAATCAATGATCAAAGGGATGCGGGCTCCGGGCTGTATTTCCTCGCTGCGCCCCTCGAAACCGGCTGCTTTGAAGGGTAGATGCACGGCATGGCCGAAAAACTTGTAATCGTTGTTGGCGACCAGGAATAGCAGTACCGAGGCCGCGATGTAGTTGAGCATGATGGTGTTGATCACCTCGTTGGCCCCAAAACGGGCCTTGAGCCAGCCCGCGATGCCTGCCCACAAGGCCCCACCTGCTGCTGCTGCCAGGATGGCAACGATAAATACCAGCCAGCCAGGGCCAGGCATATATACTCCCGCCAGCATCGCACCCACTCCCCCCAGGGTGATTTGCCCCGGCCCGCCGATATTGAACAGGCCCGACTTGAAGCCAAATGCCACCGCCAGACCGGCAAAAATCAGGGGGGTGGCAAAAGCCAGGCTCGAGAAAATACCGGTCAGGTTCAAGACCGGGCTGAAGAGGATTTGGTAGGTGTAGGTTACAAGGTCGAGCTTGGCCGCCAGAAACTCGCGCAGGCCGATGGCTTGGGCGTTGGCTAAACCCAATCCGGGGCGCAAAATCGCCACGATAACCGCGCCCACCAATACCGACAGCAGCAACGCCACTAGCGGTACGACCATCCCTCGATAACGCACCAGAAAAGCCCTTCCACCGGGTAGCTGCATCCGGCCCAGCAAGAGCAGCCCGAAGCCGTAAAATAGCCCCACATAAGCCCCCAGCGACATGGCAAAACGCCGTAAGGGTGGACGGCGGGCTCCAGCCGCCACCGCGGCGGTATTGGCGGCGGTTACGGCCTGGTAAAACAGTAGGGCCTCGAGCAAGAACAAAGCGATAGCGATGCCCCCCAGGATATATAAAACCCTGGCCCGGTTGCGCTCATCGGGCAAAAAAAGAGCCCCACTGGCCGCAAGAAGCAGGGCCACCCACAGCCACAACATCATCGGCAACCAAGCGAGATGGAGGTCGGGCAGCTTGAGAGCGGCAGGATTGATGGCTCCCAAGGGGTTGAGCATATAGCCCGAACCATCGAACTCGCGCGTGGGCACGGCCCAGGGGCTCAGGAGCATAAAAATTAGCACTAGTGCGTTGACTCCAAGAAACAGATAACGACTCATCATCACCCCGTAATGGGGGGATTCTACACCGTAGAACAGGGTTTAAGAGTCGCTGGGGTGGCTTCGTCCGAAATCACCCCGGCTGGAGCCAGGTGCCGCTCGCCGAAGAAGGGGGTACAAGTTCATGACTCAAGGCCTTGCCAGCAATCCCCAAAACCGCGATACGGTGGTTGCAATCGCTAGTCGCTGAGGGCTCTTCCTGATACACTTTCCTCGTGCCGGACTCCACTCAGGAAAAAGCCAAACGGGTACAGCAGATGTTCTCTGAGATTGCCCCGAGCTACGACTTGCTAAACCGGGTACTCTCTGCCGGGGTAGACCGTAGCTGGCGGGTAGGGGCAGTGCGAGCAGCTTTGGAAAAGCGACCCAAACGTATTCTCGACCTAGCCACCGGAACTGGCGACATCGCGCTCTTGCTCAAAAAGCTGGCCCCAGATGCTGAAATTGTGGGGGGAGATTTTGCTCAACCGATGCTCGAGCTGGCTGGGCAAAAGGCCCGGAGGTCGGGTCTGGAGATTCCCTTCGTGGAAGCCGATGCCCTGGCCTTGCCCTTCGCCGATAGCAGTTTCGAGGCCGTTACCATCGCCTTTGGTTTTCGCAACTTCGCCGATTACAACCGGGCGCTGCGGGAGTTATACCGGGTGATTGCACCGGGGGGACGGCTGGTGATTCTAGAGTTTCCCCCTCCGCCCCAAAGTGGGCTGGGAGCGGTGTACCGCTTCTATTTCACTCGAGTCCTGCCGCTGATTGGGGGCCTGATATCGCGCAACGCGGCGGCCTACCGCTACCTTCCCCTCTCGGTGGAACACTTCCCCGATCCCGATATTTTGGGTACAATGATGGGCTCGGCAGGGTTTCATACCCACTACCGGCTATATACCGGAGGGATTGTGGCGCTTCACCTGGGCGACAAGCCCTGGCAGGAAATCCCCCCCTCCACTTTGCGCACTGGAGAAACCTCGTGATTGAAATTGACCCCCAACGCCTGCTTTTAGAAGGCATGGAAAGCGGAACCTTCCCCGACCTCGAGCCCTGGTCTTTGGCTAGGGAATATGTGCGGGAAAGGGCCCAAGGCACGGCCTACGAGAACGCTGTAGTGCGGCTATGGCACAGCCCCGGTGGGCTCTTCTACGAGTTCAAGGAGTTTCCAGCGGCTTTCTACGCGAGGCTAGGGCCGGTGAGTGGCGAATACCTGAGCGAGAGCGAAGCCAAGGAATTGGTGTGGGAAGCCCTGGCTATGGCTAAAGAACACGCCGACTTGAATATGTTTTATACCCCCTACCTGATGCAGTCTGACCAGGATTTTTATATGGCTTATACCCTAGACCAAGAACGGGTCGAGCGAGGCGAGGCTCGGTACGCCCTGCCCCTCTTCATGCGCCTGCAAAACGAGGGCAGCCTGACCGTGCTGATGCGCCTCGAGGGTGAATATCTGCGCTTCAAGCTGCCCAAAGGTCAGCCGGTGCTGCGGGGGCTACGGGCTTAGAGCGGTCTTCATAATGTTTGACCGAACGGAAACTTTAGGAATTGTCTCCCAGATTGACATTGGCGCTCGGAGGAGCGCCAATGTCAATGAAGGCCGCGATAGTCCCACAGAAACGCTGTAAGTACCGTATTTGACTCGCAAATGATGGGCAAAGCGATAGAATATCAGCCATATTCAGGAGGAATCCTTGAGGCGCTTGTTGATCGCTGCGTTAGTTTTGAGCAGTTTGGCCCTGGCCCAGACCGAAATCTCTTTTTGGCACAGCATGGATGGCCCGGCAGGCAAGGCTATAAACAGCTTCGCAGCGGCCTTTAATACCAAACAAACAGCCTACAAAGTAGTGCCACGCTACGTAGGTGACTATCGCGAGGGCGAGACCAAGGTCATTGCGGCCGTGCGCTCGGGTGGGGCACCGACCCTGTTTCAGGCTGAGATTCTGTTATTCCCTCGGTTGGTGGCCGAAGGAGCCGCTCTTCCTTTAGACGATCTGACGGCCTCCTTGCCTAAGAGCTTCACCGACGATTTGTTCGATGCTGCCTGGGATTACGGCCTGATTGGGGGCAAACGCTACGGCCTACCTTTCAACACCAGCACCCCGGTACTCTTTTTCAACGAGAATCAATTGCGGGCCAAAGGACTCAAACCACCCACCAACTGGAAAGAGTTTGGCGATGTTGCCAGGGCGCTCAATAGCCGTGCAGCCAAAGGATTTATCGCCCTTACCGAATCCTGGACATTTGAGGCAATGGTGACGAGCCGGGGCGGCAACCTCGTCACCAAGGATGGAAAACCCAACTTCACCTCACCGGAGGTGGTGCAGGCCCTCGAGTTTCTCCAGGCGCTGGGTAAAGAAGGCGTGACCAGCGTGCGCAATTTATCCGAAGCCTCTTTCGCCCAAATCGACTTTATCCGTACCAAGGGCCTGATGGTAATGGCCTCAATTGCCAACTGGCCCGCCGCCGAACAGGCTTCATTTGCCTTCAAGCTGGGAGTAGCCCCGATTCCCCGTGAGCCAGGGGGCAAGGTTCCGCTGGGGGGAGGCCAACTGGTGGTGTTGCGGGGAGCCAGTCCTGAACAGCAAAAAGGAGCCTTTGAGTTCTGGAAATTTCTGATGGAACCCGAAAATATCAAAACCTGGGTGCTGGCCTCTTACTACGTGCCCTTGCGTAAGTCGGCTACGCCTCTGCTAGACAGTTTCTACAAGGAAAATCCCTATCGCAAGGTAGCCTTCGAGCAGATTGCCAACGTCCAGCCCCCCCCCAAGGTGCCTCAGTTCGCCATCTGGCGCAACTTTCTCGAGGATGCTCTGGAGAAAGCCCTCAAGGGTGGGGTTGCGGCCCGAGCCGCGCTCGAGGAAGCCCAGCGCAAGGCCGAAGCGGTCAAATAGCGCCCTTGGCAAAACTGTTGCAACCGGTTATGGCCCGGTTTCAAAGCCTCTAGGGGTGACTCAGCCGCTCGATGAGGCTACGGTGCTGCGGGTAGATTGCCGCAAGCTCCTCGCGCCGGGCCAGCTCGAAATCGGCAAAATCGAAGCCTGGAGCCACGGTGCAGCCCACCAGTGCGTACCCGCCCGGGGTCTCCAGCGCCGAAGCAAACCAGTAGCCCGCCGGAACCACACCCTGAAAACTTTGCCCTTGGCTGGGGTCTGGGCCAAGCTCGAGGGTCGAAAGAGTTCCCTGGGGTGAAATCATCCAGACTTTCAGGGCACTGCCCGCGTAAAAATGCCAGAGTTCGTCCGAAGCGATGCGATGGAAAGCCGAAAAGTGGGGGTGCTCGAGCAAAAAGTAAATCGCGGTGGAGAAGGCTCTGGGGCCAGCGTAACGCTCGGGCAACCCGCCCGTCATTTCGCCAGACTGGTAGGTCTGGCGGTAATATCCGCCCTCGGGATGGGGCTCGAGGCCAAGCTGTTCAATCCAGAAGCCAGCATTCTTCATAGGCGCTTGTTGGGGCTACTCGGCCTTATCGCCGCCTGCGCCGAGCAAATCTCAAGTCTGCGTCGGGCCAGACTCCATCGGCTAAAAGGTGTAGCCACTGCGAGACATAATAGCCCAGCACCAGTGCCCACAGGATGTTCTCTGGCGGGGTTTGCCAGTGTCCACCCCAATTGAAGTTGACCCCCACATAGCCCAGGATGGCCCTCGAGACCCAGTACAGCAGCAGCCCCACCAGGCCCATATAGGCCACCCTGGTCATTGGCCCGGCCAGCCAGGTATGCGACAGGCCCCGGTGCGAGAACATCAGCCCATAAGGAACCCAAAACAGCCCCAGCACACCCCAGCGGCCCTTGGCCCGCACCCGATTCTCGGCCAGGTCGAGGTCAGGCGTGACCAAAAATGTGCCCACCAAGTAGCTGGCACTGAAGGCCAGGGCTACCGGCTCGGCAATGCCCAAACTGGCTTTGTAAGCGATATATCCAGCCGAGGCTACCCCCAGCACGCTCAGGTTGATGGCTTCGTGAACACGGCCCGACGGCACTGGTTCAGTCTAAGCGGCTAAAGAGGCTGATGTTGGTACAGATGAACAATCGTCGGTTTTGTAACGAACAGAACGTATAGGGTCAGGGAAACCCAAAAATAAATTAAAAATCCAAGCTTTTTCTCGAGGAGATATTTAACAAAAAGCCGTCATTTCTCGTCTGGAGCAAAATATTCACAAAATCCCATATTCTTTGACTGTCCCTCACTCATCTACTCTTCCAGGGTTTGTGCTACACTTCATAGCCGTGACCGTGGAGGCTCGGACTGCTCCCAAACGCGAAGTAATCCTCGAGGCAACCATCCGGGTCTTAAGAGAGCGAGGGCTCTCTGGCCTGAAGGTCGAGGAAGTCGCTAAAGAAGCCGAAGTTGGCAAAGGCACGGTTTACCTTTATTTCCAAGACAAACAAGACCTCTTGAAGGCTCTCGTTGAGCACCACACCTTTTCTTTTTATCAGAAAGTTGAGGAAGTGGTGGGCTTGGAAACTTCCTTTGCTGAGCGGCTCACCCAGGTTTTACGGCTTCGCATTGCCTGGGTCGAGGAGTGGCGTGGTTTGTGGGCAGCAGTGGCCCGAGAAGCCCAACCCCAAAACACCCAGGGGTGGCTCAAAGGAATGCACGAACACCTTCAGGGCTTGCTGGAGCAACTCGTGCAAAGTGGGAAGCAGCGAGGTGAGGTTCGCCTCGAGTCAGATCTGAGTCTGACCGCCGCGACCATTGCCGCTCTGGCTTGCAACCCACAGCTCGAGTTTCCACGGGAAGCGTACCTCAAACACTTGTCTGAGGTGCTGTTGAAAGGAGTAGCGTTGTGAGCGAATACCGTCCAGGAGATAAGGTTGTTTTGCCCCCCTATGGAGTTGGAGTCGTGGCGGGGATCGCCCAGCGTAGTGTTGCCGGTAATGACCGTGCCTATTATCAAGTTGACTTTCCTGGAACCCGTTCTAAAGCCTATGTTCCCGTAGAGGCCCCACAGACTACCCGCCTGCGCCGGGCCCTGTCCGATGCCCAGGTTCCCGAGATTCTGGGCCTGCTGCGTGAGGGCCGCCTGCCCTTGCCGCGCCAGTGGGCTGCTCGCCACCGCAAAACTACCGAAATCCTGGCCGAAGGCGACCCCTTCCGCATCGCTACCTTGGCGGGTCAGCTTCGCGCCTGGGAAGTAGAAAAGGGTCTTCCCGACCTAGACCGCCAGGCCCTGCGCCGCGCTATGCACCTGCTGGCCGAGGAAATCTCGCAGGTGATGGATGTAAACCTTGAGGAAGCGCGTAATCTCTTTGAGGAAGCCGTGGGTGAGAGCCTCAACTAGGGTGTGTTGACATTTAGCGAAGGCAGATCATCGTAGAGACGAAGTGAACGAAGGCCAGGAAGTTTTTTACGGTCTGCTCAAAGCGGAAGAATACCCTGCGGAACTGTTTGAGCTTGTTGAAGAA
>JADMIM010000033.1 GCA_015478585.1 Thermaceae bacterium
TCCACACACTCCCGCACTTCGGGGAACAGTACCAAGTCGGCGTGGCCTTTGCAGGTCAGGGTGGTGATGGTTGCGCCTTCGAGGATTTCCTTGGCTACGCCAAGGGTTGCCCCGCTCACGCTCACGTCGTCCACCAGCAAGACCCGCTTGCCGATGGGGTCGAAACTCGAGGGCTTTAGCAGCTCTGGAGTAGCGCGACGTGGTTTGTTGTCATCATCGCGGTAGTTGAGGTGGAGCAGCACCAGCTCGCTGCCCAGTTGATGGGCTGCCATCGTGGCCGGGACAATGCCTCCCCTGGCAATCCCCACTACCACGTCCACTTCTGGTAGCCACAACTCGCGCAGGCGCTGGCTGATGGCGTGGAACTCGAGCCTGACCTTAACCGCACTCATGCCGTCTCCTTTACCCGGTACAGGGTCTCGCCAGCTTTGCGTACTAGCAAAACGCCTTGGTCTTCTTGGCCTGCGAAATCCTCGGGGTTGATAGTGTTGGGGTCGAGGTAACCCAGATTGAGGCGGGCACAGTCTTCGGGGCTGATGCGGCTGGCCAGCGTCACCTTGACCCTGGGCTGCTCCACGCCATCTACCCAAGCCCCACCACCCCGCACGTGGGTGCTGTGGGCAATCACGCCCAGAGGCACGTGCTTAAATCGTTCCCACTGACCCAAGAAGTAGGGTACGCAGTGGTAGCCGATCTCGTAGATGTATTTGCCGTGTACCAAGCTCACCGTATCCAGGTGGGGCGCATGGATGATGAGTTCGCCACCATCAGCCAGGGCGGGGTCCAGTTTGTACATGGCTTTGCCCGCTGTCCAGAGTTCGTCGTACATCGGCGGGGCACAGGACAAAACTTGTTTGAAGGGTTTGTCTACCCAGACGATGTGGCGCTCTTTCGAGAGGTCGGCAGCGGCAGACCAGGCCGAAAGATGATCACCTACAAACACGCCCGATAACCCACCCCCCTGCACTACCAGCGAGACCAGGGTGATTGGGGTCGGTACATGCTTTGCGGCCTCGTGAATCAAAGCCCTCACCGGGGTATCCTTGATGCCGATAGTATTGCGCACCCCAGCCAAGGCTCCCAGCCAATGCGTCACGTTGATCATTTCCGCACCACTAATGCCGGGGAATAGATACTTGGCCCCGCCCGAAAAACCGACGACTTCGTGCGGGAAGGTGGGGCCGAGAATCAGGATTTGCTCAACCTCCACGGCTCGCTTGTTAAGGCGCACCTGCACGTCAGCGCCCAGCGTGGGATGCCAGCGCTCACCGGCGATTTCTCGAACTTTGGATTGCGGGACGACCCCCACCGTTTGTAAAGCATCAGGGTCTTGCCAAGCATGGTTGAGCAACCCTACATGGGCGAACTGGCTGCCACGTTCTTCGGCGGTGATGCCGACCAGCTTGTGCAGTTGGGCTTCATCCAAAGCCGGATGGGTTCCCAGCGCCACCATAAAGTCGAGTTTGGCCGTATCCCCTAATACCTCCACCAGCATTCGGAACAACTGCGGAAGCGGCAGGGTGCGGGTATGGTCAGGGATCAATACCAGCACTTTTTGACCCGTGAAGCGACCCCGGAGTGCCTCCAAGGTCTGGTGAAGTCGTTCTACACCCAGCAACGCACCAGAGCTGGCTCGAGCTTGGGCCAGCAGAATTTGGTTCATATTGCCCTATCCACACGGGCTGAACACAAGGGCTCGAGCCCGTTCACCCTTTCAGCTTCAAAGAACACCTCAACCTTTAGCCCAACCGCACCCCCATCTAGATGCATGGCTTCTCCTGATGTCAGATTCCAACCAAAATGGTAGCGCTAACATCATGGATTTGTCAATGCCCACTTAACCCATTGTATAAAAGCGGGGGCTCTTCACAAATATAATGCGACAGAGACGGGGTATTTACAGCTCCGATGGTAAAGTGATAGACTTATGTATCATAAATGTTAGCGCTAACGGATTTTTTGGAGAAAGGGATGCCTAAAGTAACCATTACTGAGGTGGCCCGACGAGCGGGGGTTTCGGCAATGACCGTCTCGAGGGTGGTCAACAACACTGGCATGGTGCGGCCCGAAACCCGCGAACGGATTTTGCGGGTCATTGCCGAAACGAGCTACCGGCCCAATGGAATAGCCCGCAGCCTGATCACCCAAAAAACTATGACCATCGGGCTGGTGGTTCCTGACCTGACCAACCCCTTTTTCCCCGATGTGGTGCGGGGGGCTGAGGATCAGGCCTTCGAGGGAGGCTATACCCTTTATATTTCCGACATCGCCGAGCTGCCCGCCCGCGAGGAGCGGGTCTTGGAGCGTTTCGAGGCTAGCCGAGTGGATGGGGTGATCGTGTGTGCCCCGCGCCTGCCCGACGAGCGCCTGGCCGAACTGCTCTCGGGGCATCCGGCTGCGGTAGTAATTAACCGCGAAGCCCCGCCCAAGGTGGCTGGAACTGTGGCCAACGACGACACTTATGGGGCCATGCGAGCCGTGCATCACCTGTTGCAAAGTGGACGTGAGCACATCGGTATGTTGGCAGGGCCACCAGCCTCCCGCGCGGGCCGACTGCGCTCGAGAGGATACGAGAACGCGCTGAGCGCCTCCGGTCATGAGATGAAAAGCGGATGGCTCGAGCCCTGTGAGTCCAACGAACACGGTGGCTACAATGGCTTCAAGCGGCTGTTGAAGCGGCACAAAAATCTGCAAGCAGTGTTTGGTTACAACGATCTGGTTGCGCTGGGCGCACTGCAAGCCGCGCAGGAAATGGGGCTGCGGGTTCCGGAGGACATCGCTATCATCGGCTACGACGATATCCGCATGGCTGCTCTGGCAACCCCCGCCCTGACCACACTACGGGTAGATCGCTACGGCCTGGGCGCGGAAGCCTTCAAAATGTTGCTGATCCGGATTTCCGGGAAGCAGCCTCCGGCGGTGTTGTTGCGACCCGAGCTAGTGGTACGGCAAAGCGCTTGAAGCAGAGTTTGCGTAATTTGCTGGGCTTTGCACTGAAAGCGACCACCGATTTGATTTGAAGGCGGGCAAATTTTGCTCTTGTCCGGGCAGGTGGCAGCAATGCGAGAATCCAAGATTTGGCGGTGGGGTAGGTTTACTCCTAATGAATAGCCACAACCCTGGCAGGAAACCCGCCGCCCCCTTTGGGTTTGCCCCAGGCCACCATTACGGGTTATAACAACCGGAAAATGCAAAAGTGCCATCTGAGTCCGGCTAACTTCGTTCCGCACGTGTTTCTAGAGCGAAGTGGTTTTGGGCCTCACTCCCCCTTAGCTGTCTGTACCTTCCTAACTGTGACGGCGTTCCCACCAAGACCCCGTTTGGGATAGGCGTTTCGCTTCATCTCGGCTGGGGATCGCTCTCCAGGAAAGCCTTTCAGTCACCTAGGGGGCAGTTTTCGCACGCCCGATTGTCGTGACCCAACCCCGGCGATGTGCAAATCCGGGTGGAGGAGGACCACCTGGAGCTATGGAACCCCGGCGGGCTGCCGCCGGAGATCACCGTCGAAGGCTTGAGGCGGCGGGGCCACCCCTCGCAGCGGCGCAACCCGCTGATCGCTGGGGCACCGGCACCACCCGGATGATCGAGGCCTGCCAGGCGGCTGGGCTGCCCGCGCCGGAGTTCGCCGAGGCGAATGGCGGGTTGCGGGTGACTTTCCGCAAGAACCTGCTCAGTGTTGAGCGGCTGCTGGCTTGGGGTGTCAGTGACCGCCAGATCAAAGCCGTGCTCCAGCTCAAGACTCGAGGCCGCATCACTCGGGGGGAGTACCAGAAGCTCACCGGGGTCAGCCGGGCCACGGCAGGCCGAGACCTCGAGGCGCTCGAGCGGGACGGCTGGGGGGCTTACTACGTTCTTGGCCCAAGAATAGCTCAAAATTGACTCAATTGACCCACTAACGGCTCATCACCGAGGAACCTGGAGAAGAGGCGATCCATGTCAAGCCCAGCCCGCCGCCCTCAAAAAAGCCGGGCTCAAAGACCAACACATCTTCCTGGAGAAAATCAGCAGCCGCCGTTGGGACCGCCCTGAGCTATGCCATGCCCTAGACGCTCTGCGAGAGGGCGACGTGCCGGTGATGTGACAGCTCGAGCGCCTGCCTTTGCTATGCGGCCTGATGGATAAAGTCGAGCTAATGGGGTATTAGCTCCGAAGCAGGCACGATGCGCCAGTTGACCGGATCCTCTTTCACCAGCCAATTGGCGAAATTCGCGCTCACATCTTCGGTGCGCCTCCCGTCAATGTACTCGGGGGGTAGCTGCGTCGCAGATATATTGATCCCAACCCTTGTTGATGCTGTCGTAGGTTCGCTGCCGGTTGTTGTAGGCACTGGTGATGATGTCCCCGGTTTCGCGCATGCTCTGGGCCGCAGCCATTAGCCGCTCGGTGTAGACTGCCGGGTTGATGCTCCAGGAGGCCCAAGTTTGAAGCGCGGTGGGCAGGATTTGCGAAAAAACCTGGGCGGGAGCGTACACATAAGATTGGTAGAATATGTAGCTGTTGGTGTCGTACTGCATCAGCGCAAATAACCCAAACCCGTCCATACGGGTGCCCCCGACATTGGCCCAGTAGCGCACGAACGCGGCCTGGCCGTTTTGCCAGGGAGTAGGCTGCCGGTCGATAACCTGGATCCGGACACCCTGATGGGCTGCTGCCCCCACCACCGCCCCCCACCAAGGCTTTTTGCATGGCTGGGAACGACTGCCGTGCCCGGCTCCGGCTGTCAAACAGCAGTGCCGCCCCTCCGCCATTTTGCCCAGTGATCGTCACTACTAACAGACCCACCACCGGCATGCCGCCTAGCCTAGCGCTAAAGGCCGCTTGGAACTGGGTATCGTCTGGATTACGTACCCCCGCCTGGAACACCGGTGGGGCATCAAAATAGTCTTGGATGCCGATGCGCACCGCCTGGGCTAGCTTGGTGGCTGAGTGGCTACCACTGAGGGTGGTATATAGCACCCGGCCCTGCCCGCCGGTGTAGGCCGAGCGCATCCCCTGGGGAGGTGCTTTGGCGGGGAGAGCCTGGGCCTGTACGAGCCCCAGCAAAATGGCTGTAGCTAGAACGAGGGCTTTACGCCTAAGCAGGGTGAGCATGAGTTCCTCCTCGAGGTGAAGCAGAACCACCTAAGCCCCACGGCGGTAGGTGTAGTTCACTGGTCAGGAGTGCAGTTGGCAAAGCGCAGCAAGAGGGTGTTGGCATCCACGAAGCGGTAGGTATAGGACGCACCCGCAGGGTAGCGGATGGGGTTACAACCCAGCGGGCCACAGGTCTGGGTAGGTTCGCCTCGAGTTATGTCCAGGCCTAGCAGGCTCTGGTCAGAGAAAGCCCGGAAGGTGCCGTAAATGGTGATGAGGGTTCCGGTATCGAGACCAGCGTCTTGTTTCTGGAAGCTGCCACCCCTTTGCAAAATGAGCTGCGAGGCTATCCGCCCAAAGGTGGGATCAGTCTAGGTGGCATTCCACACCCCCGCGAAGGGGGTCAGGCGGGCCGCAAGCTGAGAAGCCCAACAAAACCAGTGCCAGCAGTGCGATCGGCGCCATCTTTTGGGGGAGGGTGGCGACCAACCACTTCCTCAGGGTGGGGGAACTTCTTTGCATGAAAGTCATGGTAGGAAGACACCCCTTAATGACTGCATAATGGCCTGTGTATTTAGCTAAAACATTACTGTTCAAAAGTGCTGCCACTCGACCAAAACTCGGCTAAACTGTTTCTACGACGGCATATGATTGGTTTTCGCCCTAAAACCAACGCTCTTTTTTTAGAACGCCCCCGCCTGCTGCGAATGCTACCGGAGGAGCCAGGGTATGTAGTTTGGCTCGAGGCCTCGAGGCGCTGGCGTAGGCTTTGATGGCGCAGCCCACCTAAGCCGAGCAGGTCGTGACCAGTGGGCAGCACATCGGTGTGACACAACTCGCGCAGCACAAATCCCAGACGGTGTGCTGACCGAGGGGCAGGGTCATGGGGCTCCGCGCGACATCTGCTTCCAAGCAGGTATACCTCGAAGA
Source organism: Thermaceae bacterium (assembly GCA_015478585.1). Lineage (GTDB taxonomy): Bacteria > Deinococcota > Deinococci > Deinococcales > Thermaceae > Meiothermus. Next base: position 6,004 of record JADMIM010000033.1, read on the forward strand.
TACGCGTCCACCCTCGCCCCAGTCAAGATGCCTGAGGGCGTGACTCATGCGCACATCCAGCCACCTCTATTCACCGCTCGGGGTCAGCCCCCACAGCCCCCAGCACTCCAGGATAGCGCTGCGGTAAGTCTCCCCGCTCCAGCAACTCGTCCAGGTTGGTCGGCAACTCATCTTCGACCAAATGAATCAGGTGCTCGGGGTGAGGTCAGGAGGATAAATCCCCTCCACCAGGTCGGCGTAGCTGCGGTTGCACTCCACCTCCAGGTATTCCTGCAACTGGGTTTGGTAGTGCAGCAGTTGCTCCAGCCGTATCGGCCTCCCGATGAGCAGCGCAGTATTGCGCCAGCTTCTTCAGCCCGGTCTGAGTCTGGGCTCGGGGGCGCAGCTCGGTGACCCAGAACAGGTGCGGCTGCCCTTGGCTCCCTCCGGCCTGGTGGATTAGCCGCAGCGGCTCCCGGATCGGTTTGGGTTGGCCGAAGCTTTGGTGTAGGGTATGTACTTCCACCACCGTGGCCCGGATGCCCAACACCAGGCGGGGTTGCTGGGCCAGGTCGGGCCAGACCTCTGCAACAGGGCGGAAGGGAGGGGGGCTAGATTCGCCCTGTTGGAAAGTGTGTTGGACGTGGGTACGGGGGTCAAGGCGGGGTTTCATGGGGGCTCCTGGAAGCGGGGAGGGCTCGAGCTAGAGTCGTCGCACTCCACCCATTTCGTGGATGCCCATCAGCAAACGCAGCGGATCGCTATGAGTCCAGATCAACTCATTGATAGCTTGCTCCACGCTAGGCCGCTGCACAACCACCCAGCCATATCGCCACACTAACGGGTGCTCCAAACCATCAAATAGGAGCCCCTCAGGGGTGGTCAATTAGCACTTAGCACTCCGCTCTCCTGCTTTTAGCCCGTCCATGACTCCCCTGCCCAGTTGAGCGGAAAGGCTGATGGGGGAGCAGCTCCCTCGCCCGCGGCCGAATGTGTTCCTGGGGCCAACACCCACGCTCCTAAGGAAGTACCAGAACTGCTGTGTGGTAGTCCAACCAGCCCTCAGGGTAGGTTTCAGGAGTTTCGTGCTGGCACGAAACTCCTGCCAAAGGCGGGGTTCCTGAACCAGGCCCTCGAGCAGCTTCCTCCGGTGGGCGTTGGTTCCGAACCTCAGCACAATCTCCCCCCAGTCGGCGGGGTAGATGCGGGGCAGCAGGTCGCCCGAGGCTTCGAAGGGCGGGAGCGGCATCTGATAGAGCTATATAGCATTGATACAGCTATATGGGTGTATTACGGGTAGTGGCCCCTCGCATACTGATAAACTGGGGCTATGATCCAGGAGACGGTGACATACCGTTGTACCCGTTGTGGCAGCGAGAACATCGTAAGGAACGGGACGACACCGTATGGGAAGCAGCAGTACAAGTGCAAGGATTGCAGTCGGTATTCGGTGCTGGAGCCAAGTGTGAAGTACAGCGAGGAGGATAAGGCGCAGATACTGGCTGCTTACCAGGAGCGCTCGAGTATGCGGGGGATACAGCGCATCTATGGGATCAGCCGTAAGACCCTGAGCAAGTGGCTCAAGAAAAGTCAGCAGGGTGCCAACTGACGCTTATCTAGTACAGCTCCTAGGGTAAAATTTGTTGAAAGATGGGAACCTCGGATACGACTTGGCGTACCACAGTCGTTGTGTATAACTGAAGCCAAAGTTATACTTACATACAGAGGTATACGATGAGCAAGACCATGACAGTAGGGCCGAAGGGTCAGGTAGTGATCCCCGCCGAGATGCGGGCCGAGCTGGGGCTGAAGCCGGGCGACCAGGTGGTGCTTGACTTGGTTGAAGGAGAAGGGGCCATCACCCTCACCGCCCGGAGAGAGCGGCTGCGGCGGCTGCGCGGTAAGTACGCCGGGCTCGAGGGTTCGATGGCCGAGGAGCTGCACAACGAGCGGCGCGAGCAGGCCGAGGCCAAGGATTGGTGATTGGTGGCTGAAGGAATTGTTATTGATGCCTCGGCCATTCTGGCCTACCTGCAAAACGAGGAGGGGGCCGAGAAGGTAGAGGCGGCGCTCGAGCACGGGATCATCTCCGCCGTGACCCTAACCGAAGTTCTGGGCAAGCTGGTGGGCAAGGGCGTACCCGCCGACCAGGCCGAGGCTGACCTGGACGAGCTGGGCCTCGAGGTGGTGGACTATGACCGCGAGCTGGCGAAGGCGGCGGCCTATTTCTATGCCCGTAGGAACCCCTATAACCTCAGCCTGGGCGACTGCGCGGTGCTGGCGCTGGGGGAGCACTTGGGGCTGCCCGTCCTGACGGGGGAGCAGGAGTGGGCCAAGCTGCCGGGGCTGCGGGTCAAGGCGCGGCTGATCCGCAAGGCCAAACTCTGAGCCTCGGAGGTTATGCGATGACTAAAACCTCTAGAACCCCTAGCTCAGCAGGTTTCGCCAATCAAGCTCGAGGGGCCAAAGTAGCGAAGTCCGAGCAATCGGCCAACTCCAAAGCTGGGAGCCGCTAGATTGGTTACGCCCGAGTGTCCAAGGACGACCAAGAAGCTCAAACCCAGATCGCTGCACTCAGGAAGGCAGGGGTTAAGGAAGAGAACCTGTTCGTCGAGAAGATATCCAGCCGCCGCTGGAACCGCCCCGAGCTGCACAAGGCCCTGAACGGGCTACAGGCGGGTGATGTGCTGACTGTATGGCGGCTGGAGCGGCTAACCGGTAGCCTCGGGCGGCAGCTCCAAATCCTCGATATCCTCAAGGAGAAGAAGGCCGGGCTGAAAAGCCTGACCGAGTTCTTCGACACTACCAGCCCGGCGGGGCAGATGTTCCTGAACATACTGGGGGCCTGGAACCAGTACTGCCTGGACAGCATGAGGGAGAACACGCTGTCGGGTTTACAGGCGGCTCGGGCTAAAGGAAGAATCGGCGGACGGCGGAAGAAGCTCACCCCCACCCAGGAGCAGGAGCTGGTGGAGATGGTGCGCTCAGGGAGGAAGAGTGCGGCTGAGGCTGCGAGGCTGTTTGGAGTTCACCGGGCGACTGCTGGGAGAATCCTAGACCGCCACCCGGTGGGGAGCGTAAACAACATACCGCACGTGCTGCTGCCGTTTGGCGATGTGAACCTTTGGCACGGCCGATCCGGCCGGACGGAATAATCCGTTGTCGTATTCACGAACGCAATATCTGGGTCGAGCCGCGCCACTTCGAGTGTCCGGCTCACATGGTTCTGCACCATCGCGTTTCCTCCCCGCTTACACTGTTTTTCATACCCCACCTCAGGTTGTAATGAACCGCCACGGCCAAGAGAGGTGGTGCACACGCCCACGGCCAAATCAAGCATAATGCAAGCACAATGTGAAGAAAAGCAAAGCCAGATAGGTTGACTGGAGCGCTGAAACGGAAAGGGAGAGACTTCGCACCGATTGGGCCGAGCGCGGCGGGCCGGGAATATAGAACGAAGCGAGCAACCACGATCGTGCCGAGGGTGATCACTCATGTCCTCGTAAGAGCGGGACAAACTTGCACCTCGAGTGCTCGGCCACGATCTCGGCAGTCATGACATTGCCTTCGTAGGCCACTCCACCTGCTGGGCGCGAGGCTCGCTCAGGGTAGGCGGGTGTGCAGACGATGAGAACGAAGTCGGCTCGCCAAAGCCCCTGCTCCATGCTTTGCGCCGACAAGGACCAAGCGTTGGCAAGGTACGCGCTTGAGGGACTCCCCAACCAGGTATTAGCGGCAGAGTACAAGCTGCAACTGCCCGACGAGGAGACTTTGGCGAGGGAACTCGAGGGGTTAAGGGCGGCCCTATTGGAAAAAAAGCGGCTTCAGGGGGGTGCGGAGAACGCCGGAGATACTGGGGAATAACTCCTTAATCTTCCTTCGGGCTTGACTATCTGAGTTCTTGTAACAAATCCACCCAAACGCCCTGAATTCTCGGATTTTCCCGCTAGGATTGATTATCAATGATATTATGGGGGCATGATTTCCGGGGAGTTAAAGTGGAAGCTCGAGATTACCAAGCAACTTAAGTAAGTGGGCTTTACTTTTTGATATAGTAAGGACATGGCGCAAGGTTTAGTTAGCGGAAAGTATCAGCTTACGCTCCCGGTGGAGGTGCGCAAGGCTCTGGGGATCAGACCGGGCGACCGGGTGGAGTACGCGGTCAAGGGGGGGCGGCTCGAGGTGCGGGTGATCCGCCCCGACCTGTCCAAGGTGCTGGACGAGGTGCTCGCGGAGCACGACTTCGCCGACCTACGGGCCGAGACCGGGGGCGATGCCGTGCGCTACGTGCGGGAGATGCGGGGACTGGATGATTAGTCTGGACACCAATGTGGTGTTCTCGGCGTTGAACCCCGCTGATGTCCACCACGCCCGCTCGAGGCGGCTGCTGAGCAAGCACGGGGCGGTGGAGGCGCTCGCCCTCTCGCCGGTGGTGTACGCCGAGCTGATGGCCTCGCCGGACGCGCCAGGCATTCAGCTGTTTCTCGAGAAGGCCCAGATCGTCACCCTATGGGAGATGCCCGAGGTGGTCTGGGAGGGGGCGGGGAGGGCTTTCGGGCAGTACGCCCGGTTGCGGCGCGGCGGGGCGCTGCCGAGACGGATCGTGGCGGACTTCCTGATCGCCGCCCACGCCCAGCATCACGGCCTGGGGGTGATGAGCTTCGACCACACCGTATACGCCGCGGTCTTCCCCGGCCTGCGGCTGATCGGCTAAGGAGCCCCGTGATCATCCGCACTACCAACTGATCCGACCCCGCCCAGCGCCGCCTGGAGTCCCTGCGTTCTTTACAGGAACGGGACTTCGAGAAGCTGCTGGAGCTGGTGCGGGCTTATGTGGGGCAGATCCGAGGCTGCACCTGCACCGCTGCACGGCAGAGGATTTGAGGGCGTACCTGCTCGAGCTCCAGTCCCGCCCACCCCAGAAGCACCGCAAGCACGGACGGGATGGGGCAGAACTAAAAGCGCCCAAAGTTGTTCAACCCGCCACGGTGCAGAACTACCTGGCCGGAGTAAGGGTCTTGCTGAAGGCCCTGGAGTGGGCGGGAGTAAATAGGTTTACCCTCGAGGAACTGACCGCACCGCCCGACCCCACCCCGCCCGAGAACCGCCGTCCGGCGCTGCCCGAAGTCACCTACAAACACGAGCTGCTCTCCCACCTCGAGGGCGACCAGCCCGAACGCCTGCGGATGCGGGTCATCGTGCGGCTGATGGGCGAGATGGGGCTACGGATCAGCGAGGTGTGCGGCCTCGAGACCGACGGCATTGATTTAGCCACGCGGCTGCTCGAGGTCAAGGGGAAAGGCGGGAAACTCCGCCCCGTGCCCATCCCCCCGCACGGGGTCTGATTCTGACGGGGTGCTCGTGAACTCGAGAACGATACCAAGACGAGTAAGCAGGCGGGCGAACGGGCCAAGGCTAGGACGAGCGATAGTGGTGTCAAGGAGCACGGTGACGTACCCGGCAAACACAGACGCTGCAACCGGGGGAGCGATGGGGGACTGAGCGCGAACGGCAGGAGACCAGGCGTGAGGACGCTTGACCGGCTGGAACGCAAAGAATGCATAGAAGCACCCGGTAGCGGCTTCGAGGCGGTGTGCCGAGCGGTGGATAAACGGAGACTACCGACGTCCTAGGGCCTCGGTTTAGGACTCGGCTTCCCAATCCTCCCAGCGCAGCCCCACCACCCGTGCGAACTCGCGGGTGTTGTGGGTAACAAGGGTGTGGTCGCCCGCTTTGGCAATCGCAGCGATCCACAGGTCATTGGGACCGATGGGGGTTCCCAGGGCCTCGAGGTCGGCCCGAATCACCCCGTAAGTTTCCGCCACCCCAGTGCTCACCCCGGCCACGCTCACTTCGCCGACCAGTTCACTGACTCGTGCCAGATTAGCCTCCACCCGCCCGCTTTTGCGGGCTCCGTAGTACAGCTCCCCTAAGGTGATGGTGCTGATGGCGAGGTCTGGGGTTTGGGCGATACGGCCTACCAGGGCTGGATGGCCCTTGAGAAACCCAATCCAAGCGTTGGTATCCAGCAGATGCATCTAAAGCTCCCGCCGCGTTTCTAACTCGCCCTGGGGTGGGCGCTGGAGTTCGCCTTCCCAACTCCCGGCCAGGCGCATCAGGCTTGGCCGCAAAAGGGGCTGGGCTTCGGCCTCTAAAATCTCCCGCAACAGCTCGGACAGCTTGAGGCCCCGCGCCCTAGCCCGGCGTTGGAGGGCCTCAAAAGTCTGGGCTTTCAAATAGGTATGGACTTGGGGCATAGGTACACTATATATAAATAGTATAGATAAGACAACTCGAGGCATCTAGAACTATGGCCGAACCGTCGTGGCTAAGGGCACTCCGCTACGACCTCTGTGGGGAGCCCTGCGCTTCGCAACGCCTGCTCGAGAGGCTGCTCAACTGCACTTCACCGCCTCTCGCGGGGAGAGGATGCTTTTAGTTTGTCCAAGGCAAAACCTCAGGGGATGCTTTTGCTTTGACGACGGCCAAAAGCCCGAAAGGATGTTTATCCGAGCCTAACTCAAAAGCCAAGCGCCAAAACCACGACGGCAGCCCGTTTCCCCCAACTCCTGCGTGCCAGGATAGCGACGTGAACCCCTCCACTATTTCGATGGGTGCTCCACGATCCGCCGGTTCAACCGAATGATCTCCTGGCGGACGATTTTGATTGTGCCCGCCTCGGGATGTTCCGGGTTGAGCAGGTAGTTTTTCTCCACCGGCACCACGATAGAAGGGACTTCCAGCAGCAGGCTGGTGCCCCCCTTGGCCCAGCGGCTGCCATACTCCTGGGTCAGGGCCTCCAAGTCACCCTTGGGTGCGTCCCGCAAGAGCTGGAGGAATAAAACTTCAGAGACCGTCTCGAGCGAGTCCTCCGGCACTTCCAGCTCGAGCAGTCTCCGTTCACCGAACTCGGTGGGGCTGACGTGGGCCAGGGTCTCCAGCACCGCCAGGCTGGGTGAGGAAGCCAGGTAAACCATGCGGGTGCCTACCCGGTTCCATCTCGAGGCCGCGTATAGCCCTCCGCTGCCGTCGAGGGGGTCGTAATTGGCCGCTCTGGCCCAGGGGGCGGTGTGATCGTACAAGCGCCACAGGCGCACGGGAATACCGGTGCTGGCCGGGCCGCTATGCGGCTTCACTAAAACATCCCGTAGGCCTGGCGAAGCAGCGAGTTGCGTACCCGCTCGTAGCCCCCGATGCTGGTCAGCAGCTCGAGCGGAGCCTTGCCCCCCAGCCCAACCAAAGGCTGAGTCAGCCAGCGCCGGGCACGCTCAGCGTTGCCCAGCACCTCCGTGGCAAGCCGCACGGCCTGCTCTAACATCTCTACTCGCAAGCTTTCGCCCGGCTCCAGCGCACCGGCCCGGCGGCGGCGGCCATAGGTCTTGGGGCTGATCCCCAGAAAAGCCGCCAGCGCCCCGTCGCTCAGGCCAACCTTAGCCCCCACCCGCTCCGCCTGGGCGAAGCGAACCGCGTTCCGGCTTTCAAAACTGAAACTCACCATAACCCTTCTCAGACAGATTGTACCTTTTTCTGCCCAAACTGTCCAGAAGGCTCGAGCACCGAAAGGCAGTGGCACGCCAAGGGCGTGCGAAGCGCATAGCTGTAAAGGAGGCAAGTTTATGGTTCCAATACCACCAAACAGTCAACTTGAAACATCTGAACTGCTCGAGAGCGCCCTGCCGATGAGCGAGTTCCTAGCTCAGTACGGCGCGGGGCTGGTGGAGGCCATCAGCACCACGCATCCACCCAAGGTGGCTTTCGGCTCGAGCCAGTCCCTCGACTTCTCCCAGCTCACCCGCCAGCCCTTAGGTTTGCAGGCCGATGCCGTCGCCGCCCTAGTTCGTTCGCTCGAGGACACCAAAGGCACGCTACTGGTAGGGGAGATGGGGACGGGGAAGACCTTTTTGAGCATCGCGGCGGCCCACTACTGGAACTCGAGGCCGACCTGGTGCTGTCTACCGGCAAGCGGCGGTTTGGCGACCCCGCCAAAGACTCCAGGGTTCCAGACGTGGTGGTCATCACCCAAGCCGGGGGTGATTTACGCCAAGCCCTCCGCCTCTAAAATCGCCGAGCACGGCGGTCTGGCCGAGGATGATGCTCTTGTGGCTCTGTTGGTCTCCAACCCCAAGCTAACCGCACAAACCGTGAGCAGCAGGGTCGAAACCCGCCAGGTGGCCCCCTCGATTCTCAGCGCGCTGGGGCTCAAGCCCGAGGCGCTGCAAGCCCTCCTGCAGGAGCCGACCCCGACCTTGCCGGGTTTGTTCACCGGGCCATAAATGCCCAAAGTGACGAAGGGTGATCCTCTGGGATCACCCTTCGTCTTTCAACGTCCAGGGCGTGGGCCGTTGGTTGGCAAAGGTTGCGACAGGGCTCAACCCCGACTTTTTATCAGCCCCGGCCTGACCTGGCGGTGACAGCCCCTCCATAGCCTCGAGGCATGGTTCAGCCCTTTATTCGTTTAGAGCATATCAACCACCAATATTCGGGTGGCAATAAAGCCCTAGTAGACATCAATCTGAGCCTGAGCGCCGAAGAGTTCACCGTTTTGATCGGCCCCTCGGGAGCTGGCAAATCTACACTGATGCGTGTTCTGAACGGCCTGGTACGGCCCACCTCGGGGACGGTTTGGATCGAAAATGTGCCGATTACTGTTGTGCCCGAGCGCACCGTGCGTCTGGAGCGCCGCCGCATTGGGATGGTGTTTCAGCAGTTCAATCTGGTACGGCGTTTGTCGGCACTAGAAAATGTCCTTCTGGGGCGGCTCGGTTTTATGCCGACCTGGCAGTCTACGCTCAAACGGTACTCGCGCGCTGACCGCGAGTTAGCGATGGGTTTGCTCGAGCGCGTGGGCCTCGCCGACCACGCCTGGCAGCGGGCGGATACGCTCTCCGGCGGACAGCAGCAGCGCGTGGGGATTGCCAGGGCCTTAGCTCAACAACCGCGATTAATCCTCGCCGACGAGCCGATCTCCGCCCTCGACCCCAAAAGCGCCGAGGGTGTGATGGACTTGCTGCGTGATATTCAAGAACGCGATGGCATCGCAGTAATTGCCAACCTGCATTTCCTCGAGACCGTGCGCGAGTACGCGGCTCGAGTCATCGCGCTCAAAAAGGGTGCGGTGGTCTTCGACGGCAGGCTGGAAGAACTCACCGAGGCCGTCACACGGGAGCTGTACTACGGTGAAAAGGCCGCGCAGCCCCAGTATGCGTCGCAAGCCTCTGAGTTGAATGTCGCGCTCGAGTCGCGCTGACCCTAACCTGACACCTTAGGGGTTCCATAGGGCCGGGAGGAACAACCATGAAACGCATTGTGATTGCCACAGGTCTACTCGCCACGGCTTTGATTGCCGGAACCCTCAGCGCAGGTCTGGCCCAGCAGCAAGACCGCACCGGCTGGCCTACCGAGCTGCGCTACGCGGCGGTTCCGGTCGAAAACACCAAAGACGCCACCCAGCGCTACCAGGCGCTGCTTGACCACCTGCAAAAGACCCTCGGCATCCCGGTGAAGTTCTCCAACGGGGCCGACTACGCTGCGGTGATTCTGGGGATGCGCTCGAAGCAGGTGGATATGGCCGACTTCGGCGCGGATAGTTATTTGGAGGCCGTTGACCAGGGGGCCGGGGCTGAGGCCATCGTGGTGGGCGACAACATCAAAGGCGGGCTGGGCTACAACAGCCTGCTGCTGGTGAAGAACAGCAGCCCGATTAAGTCGGTGGCGGATGCCAAAGGCAAGACCTTCAGCTTTGTGGATCCCAACAGCACCTCGGGCTACCTGATCCCCCTGGTGTACTTCAACAATGAGCTGAAGATCAAGCCGCAGGAGTACTTCTCCCGTGTGGTCTTCGCTGGCTCGCACGAATCCTCGATTCTGGCGGTGGCGAACGGGCGGGTAGATATGGGGGCTACCAACGACCAGAGCTACCAGCAGGCCATTGACAAGGGCTCGATCAAACAGGGCGACCTGCGCATCGTCTGGACCTCCAAGCCCATCCCCAACGGCCCCACCGCCCTGCGCAAGAACCTCCCCGAATCGTTCAAGAAGGCCGTGCAGGCCGCCTTCCTGAGCTTCAACGACCAAGCTGGGCTGACCGCCTTGGGCTTCAAGCGCTTCATGGCCGCCCAGGACTCGGCGTTCGACCCCATCCGCGATGCCCGGCAGCTCAAAAAGCAGCTCGGCGGCAGCAACTAGACTTCTAGGCGGGACTCGAGGCATCGCCTCGAGTCCCGCTTTCCTTTGAAATAGGCTATGGCCGCAATCTCCAACAAACCCGTGAGCACCGAGCCCCCCGCCTCGGTGCATGCCCGCCGCCGCTGGACGCTGGTAATGTGGATCGGTATCGCGGCGGTGTTCTACTGGTCTACCTTTGGCACCGAACTAAGCTTGCACCGGCTGCTGCTTGGGCTGGGCGAGAGCTGGCGCTACCTGTTCGGCTCGCCTGACCGGCCTGGCTCGGGCTTTTTCCCACCGGATTTTAGCCGCCTGCCGGTCTACCTTGACCAGATGCTCCTGACCGTCAAAATGGCGATTTGGGGCACCGGTGCGGCGGTGGTGATGGCGATCCCGCTCTCGTTCCTGGCGGCCTCCAACACCTCGCCGCATCCAGTGATTTATCAAATCACCCGCCGCATCCTGGACTTGATGCGCGGCCTCAACGAGTTCGTGCTGGCCCTGATTTTCGTGGCGGCGGTGGGACTCGGGCCGTTCCCCGGCATCATCGCGCTGGCAGTGCATACCGCCGGCATCCTGGCGAAGCTCTTCGCTGAAGGGATTGAGGGCGTGGATCACGGGCAGCTCGAGGCCGTCCGCGCGGCGGGCAGCACCCGCTTTCAGATTTTTACCCACGGGGTCTGGCCGCAAATCGTCCCCCACGTGATCTCGATGAGCCTCTACCGCTTTGAGTCCAACGTGCGGGCGGCGACGGTGCTGGGACTAGTTGGGGCCGGGGGCATCGGCTTTTACATCACCGAGGCCATCCGGGGTTTTGACAACCGTGCGGCCTGCGCGATTCTAATCGTCATCCTGGCTTCGGTGTTCCTGGTGGATTTCCTCGGGGCCAAGATTCGGGAGAGGCTGACGTAAAGATGTCAAACGTCGAATGTCGAATGTCGAACGCCCAAAGCGAGTGGCTGACCGCGCTAAATCGTGCTCCTGCCGAGGAAGTCAAAGCGTTTGCCGAAGGGCTGTTGCCCGAACTCGAGCCCCACGGCTTGCAAGTCCTGGGAAATCGCACTGGTCTCGTAATGCTGCCCGGTCAGGACACCGCTCAGGGAGCGTATTTCCACCTTGGCGAAATCCTTGTGTCGGAGGCCAGGGTTAAACTCGGCGACGCCGAAGGGTACACGGTTTGTTTGGGGCGAAACCTCGAGCAAGCCCTCGCCGTCGCCATCCTCGATGCCGCGATGCTGGGCGGGCTGCACAGCGAGCTAATCGAGACCTTCGTGAATCAGCAAAAAGCTGACCAGGAGGCTGCTGACGTTCGCCTGTTGCGGCAGGTCGAGGCGACCAGGGTGGAGATGGAGACCTTCTGATGATCCCCGTTTTTTCTCCCCAAGAAGCCCAGGAGCGCGAGACCTTTCTCGCCTTGATGTGGGCCTTGAGCCGTCCTGGAGAGCCGAAAACCTTTGGAGGTATGAGTGACCTGGAGAGTAGCCGCACGGCGGCCTCGGCTAGGCCGAGCCTGGAAAGCGTGGGAAAAGCCTTATTGGACCTGGAAGCCAGTTTCTACACTGGCGATGAAAGCTTGCGCAAAGTCTTCGGGCGCTTGGGAGCGCGGTTTTTGGGGCCAGAAGCGGCGGCTTACCAGTTTTATCCGGCGGTAGGCGAGAGGGAACTGGTAGACCTGCACGAAGCTTCGGTGGGGACGCTGCTTGCACCCGAACAGTCGGCAACGGTTGTGGTGGCTTGTGTACTTGAGCCTGGCTTGAAACTAGCGCTTTCCGGGCCGGGAGTGCGGGGCTCGAGCCAAATCCAAATCAGCGGCTTGCCCAAAGCGTTTTGGAATCTACGCGACCAAAGGGTCCTCTTCCCGCTCGGCTGGGACGTATTTTTGGTCTCCGCAAAGAACGAAGTTATCGGTATCCCGCGCAGCACCAAAGTCGAGGTGGTGGGCTGATGGCGTATGTGGCGGCCAGAGGCGGCGAGGGGGCCATTCAGAACGCGGAGGCTTTATATCGCGCCTTGAACGGCCCTTTGGATGCGGAGTTTATGGGGAGGCTCGAGCAAACCCTTCCGTATCTGATTGACCGGGTGATGGGCGAAGGCTCGCTCTATGCGCCCGAACTCGCAGCACTGGCAATCGCGCAAACCGGCGGCGACTTGTACGAGGCCGTCCTACTGCTGCGGGCGTACCGTTCGACCCAGCCGCGCCTGGCTTATGCCGAGCCGGTGAGTGCCGAGACCATGCTCACCGTGCGGCGGATTTCGGCGGCGTTCAAGGACATTCCGGGCGGGCAGATTCTCGGGCCCACGCTCGATTACAGCCACCGGGTGCTGCGTCTGGAGGCCCTAAGCTCCCCTCTCCCTGATGGAGCGAGGGCGGGGGTGAGGGAGGCCGATGCCCCTGCGCCGCCGTCGCCGCGTCCTGTGGCCGATTGGCATCGTGAAACCGGGCTGATGGCTCCGCTCAGGAATGAACCCATCACCCCCGCCGAAATCCCCGATCTGACCCGTGAACCGTTGATGTTTCCTGCGTCCCGCTCGCACCGCTTGCAGGCGCTCTCGAGGGCTGACACCGGCGGGGTTCTGGCCCTCGGCTACGCCAACATGCGCGGCTACGGTGGCATCCACCCCACCGTGAACGAGGTGCGTCTAGCGCTCGCCGAAGTCGAGCTCAAGCATCCCGTGACTGGAGCAGTTTTCAGCGCGGGCCGAGTGCGCTACAGCCAGGCCGAGGTCGTCACCGAGTTTGGCGAGCAAGAGGGCCAGAAACCTTCTTTGTCACTAGGATTTGCTGCCACGCTCGGCTGGAACGAGGTCAAGCTGATCGCGGCCTCGATGCTCGACTCCGCCATGAGCCTTCCCGAGCCGCACCCTGCGCACACCGAAGAGTTCGTGCTGATGCACACCGAGCCGGTGGAGGCGAGCGGATTCTGCATCCACTACAAGCTGCCGCACTATGTCACCTTCAGCAGCGCCTTGGATACGTTACGGAAGGCTCGAGCAAACGCCGACGAGGCCGAAGACCCGGTAGGAGTCGGCAAATGATTCGGCACATCAAGCTCGTCAACAAAGCCTCTCCTTGGGAACGCGATTATCAAATCCTGTTCCAAACGCATGTTGTGGCAAGCATCAGGGGAGGTGGCGAAGCATTAGCTGGGCCGGAGGGGTTAAGACGAGGTGGCACATGAGCCTCGCCGACCTTACTTTCCCCCGCCAGGACTATAGCTACGCTTTCCTGGATGCCTTCGCCAAGCGCGAGTTGCGCCGCAGCATCCTCAAGGCGATTGCGATTCCTGGCTACCAGGTTCCCTACGCCAGCCGCGAAGTGCCGATGGCGAGAGGCTGGGGCACGGGCGGGCTGCAAGTTTCGCTGGCGCTGGTCGGGCCGGACGACACCGTGAAAGTGATTGACCAGGGCGACGATGACTCGGTGAACGCCGCCAATCTGCGCCGTTTCATCGCGCGGATGACCGGGGTTAAGACCACGACGGACGCGCTCTCGGCCACCCTCATCCAGAGCCGCCACCGCATCCCCGAGGAGATACTCGGCGAACATCAGGTGCTGGTGCTGCAAGTGCCTTTCCCAGAGCCGCTGTACCAGGTCGAAACCAGCTTTGCCAAAACCAAGGAGATGCACGCCGACGCAGAGTATTCGCCAATGTGGCTCTCGATCTACGAAAGCTTAGTGCGCTACAACACCAACACCCACGGGGCCGACTATCCCGTTGTCGTTAACGGACGTTACCTGATGGCTCCGAGCCCGATTCCGCGCTGGGACAACCCCAAGCTGCACATGGCGGCGCATCTGACGTTGTTGTCGGCAGGACGGGAAAAACGGCTCTATGCAGTTCCGCCCTACACCGAAGTTCGCCCGCTCGAGTTCGAGGATGTTCCCTTCGAGGTGGAAGACCAGCGCGGCTGGACCGATGAATCCACCGGCACACGCAATAAGTTCATGAACGAGATTCCGCTCGAGGGAGGACTTTCGCGCTACGAGCTTTCTGATTCGGACTACAAGCGCAAGCTCGAGACTCAGGATCCAAAGCTCGGCACGACTTATTACAACCACAACGGGCGTTTTTACATCGAAGGCTACCTGCGCGGGAGGAACCGATGACCGCCGCGCCGCGACTGGATGCGCCCCGGCTGCTCAAGGCCCAGCCCGTGCTGAGCACGGTGGGGTTGCGGAAGACCTACGGGAAGGTGGTGGCGCTCGAGGATGTTTCACTTCACGCCTACCGGGGAGAAGTTCTGGGCATCGTGGGCGAGTCGGGGTCAGGGAAATCCACGGTGTTGCGCCTGCTGAACCTGCAAGAGTCCCCCGACGGGGGCGAGTATTTTCTCGACCTTCCTGAGCGCAACAGGCAAAACCTGTTCGTGCTGAACCGCTTCGAGACCCGTCAGGTGCGCGTTCACCACATCGGCATCGTCTACCAGAACCCGCACCTTGGCCTACGGATGAAGAACACCTCCTCCGGCAACGTCGCCGAGCGGCTGATTCTAGCTGGGGAGCGCACCTTTGCCACCTTGCGCGGCTCGGCCAGAGACTCGCTCTCGGCCTCGGAGTTCCCCGTCGCCCGGATGGACGACCCGCCTTTCAAGCTCTCGGGCGGGATGCAGCAGCGCGTTCAGCTCGCCAAAGCGATTGCCCTGCGCCCCACCCTGCTCCTCCTCGACGAGCCCACCACCGGCCTCGATGTCTCGGTGCAGGCCCTGGTATTGGACACCCTCAAGCGGCTCCAGTACGAACTCGGCATCACCCTGATTATCGTCTCACACGACCTCGGTGTGATTCGCACCCTGGCTGACCGGGTGATGGTGATGCGTGGCGGGCGTGTGGTCGAGGCCGGGCTCACCGACCAGATTTTGGAAGACCCCCAGCACCCCTACACCCAGCAGCTTGTTCACGCCAAATTATGAAACTCACCCCCCAGCCCACCGTTCACCCTGCCGCTCTGGTACGGGATTCACGGCTTGGCCTCTGGACGCAAATTGCTGAAGGGGTACAGTTCTTTGAATCCACCTTAGGCGACTACAGCTACGTGATGGAGCAAAGCCAAATCATCTATACGGCTATCGGCAAGTTCTGTTCGATCGCCAGCTACGTCAGGCTGAATCCGGGAAATCACCCTCTGGAGCGCCCTTCCTCGCACCACTTCACCTACCGCTCGGATGCTTATGAGTTGGGCCAGGACGACGCGGCGTTTTTCGAGTGGCGGCGCGAACACGCGGTCAACATCGGGCACGACGTGTGGATAGGTCATAACGCTACCGTCCTGCCCGGCGTAAGCGTGGGGAACGGCGCGGCGATTGGCGCGGGCGCGGTTGTCACCAAGGATATCGAGCCTTATACCGTCGTGGCCGGGGTTCCAGCAAAGCCTCTACGACAACGCTTCAGCTCGAGAATAGCCGAGCGACTGGAAGCTTTAGCCTGGTGGGACTGGCCCAGAGACGTGCTCGAGGCCCGTTTCCCCGATTTCCGGGGCGATGTGGAAGCCTTCTTAGAAAAGTACGAGGAGGTGAAGGTATGAAAATCGGCTTGATCTCCGACATCCACGGCAACCTGCACGCCCTCGAGGCCGTTCTCAAGGCACTCGGGGGTGAAGCGGTAGACCTCACGCTGTGCGCGGGCGACTTAGTGGTCTACGGGGCACACCCCGCCGAAACCCTCAAACTGCTGCGCGACTCAGGGATTCCCAGCGTGGCCGGGAACTACGACCACGCGGTGGCCTTTGGGCTCGAGGCGGCCAGCAGCAAACCTTCTTCGCCCGCGAACGAGGCGCTGAAGCGAGCCGCGTTGCGCTGGACCCAGACCGCTCTGCCCAAAGGCTGCAAGCGCTATCTGGCCGGGCTCCCCTGGCGGATGGATTACCAGCTTGACGGGCGGCAAATCACCCTCCTTCACGCCGGGCTGGAGGCGCTGGATGAGTTCCTGACCCCACAGAGTGCCGACGAACTGCACACGCTGGCGCTGCGGCTGGGCGCGGAGGTCGCGGTGCTCGGGCATACGCACCTGCCCTTCACCTTTTTGGCGGGTGACACGCTGATTATCAACCCTGGTGCGGTCGGGCGCAGTTTGGACGGGGATACCAGGGCCAGCTTTGCCATCCTCGAGACCGAAAATCTTTCCGTCCAGCACCTACGCATCGAATACGACGTAGAGCGGGCCGCGCAGGCCATCGCGGGGAGCGGGATGCCCGGAGAAATTGCCGAGATGGTGCGCCGAGGATTGCGGCGGGTCGAGGAGACTTATGCGGCTGCTGAGCGTTGAGGGCCTGACCAAGCGGTTCCAAATCCACCAGCTCAGGCGCGAGGTTCCAGCCTTCGACTCCTTGAGCTTCGAGCTGAGCGGGGGTGAGTTCAAGCTCGTGAGCGGGCCGAACGGGGCGGGGAAATCTACACTGCTGCGCTGCCTTTATCGCAGCTATTTGCCGACTTCGGGCAAAGCGATTTATTGCTCGAGGCTCGGAACCATAGACCTGGCGCGGGCCGCCGACGAAGACATCGCTTTGCTGCGTCGTCAAGAAATCGGCTATGTGTCGCAGTTTCTCAGGCCGCGTCCCAGGGTCAGCGCGTTGGAGTTGGTCGCTGAGCCCCTGGTTCACGCAGGCAAGAGCCGCGACGCGGCGCTGCGGGATGCGGGCGAATCGCTCGAGGCGTTTGGTCTCAAGCCTGAACTCTGGAACGCCTACCCAACGACTTTTTCCGGCGGCGAGCAGCAGAAGGTGAACCTCGCCAGGGCACTGATTCGCCCCAACCACCTGCTTCTTTTAGACGAACCCACCGCCTCTTTAGATGCCACCGCCCGCTTGGCCTTGGCCGACCGGCTGGACGAACTCAAGGCGCAGGGCGTGGGTATTTTAGGAGTCTTCCACCACCCTGAGGACGTGGGGGAACTGGTGGACTCGAGAATCGAAATCGCCCCTCTGGAGAGCACAAATGTGGCTTACGAACCTGAAGCTCGTCCTGCCTGAGCGTATGCTGGGGCGCGGCTCGCTGAGACTCGAGGAGGGCCTCATCGCCGAAGTTATCGAGGGGGATGTGCCGGAGGGTCTCGATTGCAAGGGCCTCACCGCCATTCCGGGGGTCTTGGACATGCACGGGGACATGCTCGAGCGCGAACTCGAGCCGCGCCCCGGCACGATGTTCCCGGTTCAGCTGGCGCTCAACGAACTTGATAAACGGCTCGTTGGCAACGGGGTTACTACGGCCTACGCCGCTGTATCTTTCGCCGACGGGCCAGGGTTGCGCTCGGAGCAGCGGGCGCTCGAGCTGATCGGGGCCATCCACCAACATCGTCCCAGACTGCTTACCGACCTCAAGGTTCATGCCCGGTTTGAAGTCACCACCCCGCACGCCGCCCCTATCCTGATGGAAAAGGTCGCCGAGGACGAGATCCACCTGGTCTCGCTGATGGATCACTCGCCGGGGCAGGGGCAGTTCCGCGACATGGAAACGTATGTCAAGTATTACGTCAAATGGCTGGGGAGCAGCAGCGAGCAGGTCGAAACCATTGCCAGGCAGCGTGCAGAGGTCGCGGTGCAAGGCCCGCAAGCCTGGCAAATCGGGCGCGAAGTGGCGGAAGTCGCCCGTAAACAGGGAATTCCCTTGGCCTCGCATGACGATGACACCGCGCAAAAGATTGACCTAATGGCCGACCTGGGCACGTCCATCAGCGAGTTCCCGGTAACGCTCGAGGCCGCCTGCGAGGCCAAAAAACGCGGAATGTGGGTGGTAATGGGAGCCCCTAATGCCCTGCGCGGCGGCTCCCACTCGGGAAACTTGAGCGCTTTGGAGGGCATCGCGGCGGGTGTGGTAGATGCGCTGGCAGCGGATTATCACCCGGCCTCACTGATCCAGTGCGCCTTCCGGCTTGCCAATAAGGGCCTGCTTCCGTTGCACGAGTCGGTGAAGCTGGTCTCGCAGAACGTCGCCGCGATGTGCGGCTTAAGCGATAGGGGAAGGCTCGAGCCGGGCCTCCGCGCCGATGTGGTTCTAGTTGAGGAAGGCGAGATTCCTAGAGTGCGAGCCGCTTTCCGGCAGGGACAGCGGGTTTACTGGGACGGCTGGCTCGATTACCCAAACTGATTGCTTGGAAGCCTTGTCCTCACCCCGACCTGAGGAGGTTGCATCACCGATACAGGGCTTGCACAAGACCGCCTTGAATGGATCACGTAAGGAATATCGGGTTCGAGAGTAGCAGGGTGCGTTCCCACTCGCGCCCGTTGCTGTAGTCGCCGCCTTGGGGTTTGAGCGCGAAGACCTCGAGCCGGTAATAATCGCCCGTCCGTCCGTCTTCATCACTAAACTGGAGTTTCAACGAATCGCGTCCGGCAGCGATGTCTTTATGGGCATGATAAAAGCCGTTTTTCATCAGCAGCACTCGAGCCGGAAACGCGAGGTCGGATAGTTTGGCCTCCAGACGCACCTCTGTACCGGCCTCGAGGCTTTCCCCCATTCCTACCGGCCTCCCGTTCGAGGTGGCGCTGAACTCGAGCCTCGGCCCTAGTGAAACATAAGCGCGGCCTGCCTTGAGAGCCGCCAGGATGGCCCGAGAATCCAGCGCCTCAGCGTAGACGTAGGTGAAGACCTGCCCGAGCCGGTGCTGGCCCGAATAAGGGTCGTGGGAGTCCGTTCCGGCGACCCCGGTGACGCGCAATCCCTGACGCAGCAGGCTATCCCAGAGGGTGAGCTGGGGAGTGTTGGCGCTGCCCTCCAAGTGGTGGTAAATCTCGATTAGGTCGGCCTGCCGCCAGTCGAAGCGGTGGTAGCGCCAGCCCAGGTCGAGCGAGAAGGCGTGGTTGACGCAGAACAGCCCGCCCTGCGCGTGGGTAGCCTGGGCCGCGTCGTTGACAGTCCAACCATCGCCGTCTACGAAGGGATTCACCCACTCTGAAAGCCCATGCAGGTTGGCGTGACCGCCGTGCCCGGTCAACTCGGAACCGGTCATCACGCACAAACCCGGCCCAGCGAGTGACCGAAGCTCGCTCCAACCGGCAGTCGTATAGTGATCGGTGAGGGCCAGAAAATCCAGCCCATAACGCCGAGCCGCGCTTACAACGTCTTCAACGGCAGTTCGCCCGTCGCTGTGGTGGCTGTGCGAATGCAGCTCCCCGCGATACCAGCCCGCACCCGGACGGCCATTTTGCGCGGCAGCAGGGGGCGGAGAAGGGAAAGATATTGGCTCGAGGCTGGCCTCCACGCTCAAGGCGTATTCGGTGGCGTGGTGGGTGCGCTCGAGGTCCAGGAGTATCCGCCAAGTCCCCGGTTCAATCGCCCCGGCAAGGGCTCCCAGACTGGCCCCGCCCGCGCCGAAAGTCAGCTCGAGTTCCACCTCACCGACCTCCCCCGGCTTCATCCGCGTGCCCCGGTAGCCGTCCGGTCCAAACACCGAAAGATAAAGCTGGCACACCCCTTCCTTGCGGTAGGAAAGCCGCACCCGCAGCGCGGCGATACCGGGCCGAACCTCGAAGGTGTGGTAGATGTAGCCAGGTTTCGCGTCCTGGGCGATGGAACCGCCTTCTTGCAAAAGCAGCGTCTGGGGCAGGGTGTTCACGAGGGCTCCTTTATAGCCTCGGCGAAAAGGTCGGGGCGGTTGCTGGTGAGGCCGTCCACGCCCCATTCCAGCAGGGTTCGCATGTGCTCGGGGCGGTCTATTGTCCAGGCCAGCACCGCCAGCCCTCGAGCGTGAAGCTGGGCGACAAACTCGGGGCTTAGGATGCGCCCGTCCACCGTCACCGCGTCGGTGTCTATGCCGGTGGCATCCCCCAGGCGGTACACCTCTTTCCAGCCGAAGGTCAGGGTCAGCGAGGTGCCGATTTCCGGGGCCAGGTCGCGGATTTGCTTGAGGGTGTTCCAATAACCGCCGCAGACCACGACCGGTGAGAACTGCGCCGCCCGCGTTGCGCTCACAATAGGCTCGGCTAGCCCGTCGGCCTTAAGGTCAATCATCAGCCCGGCGCGACCTTTGGCTAGGTTCAGGCCAGCCTCGAGCGTAATCACACATTTCCCACCGCCGATGTCGAGGGCTTGCAGTTCGGCCAGGCTCGAGGCCGCAATCGCCAACTCCGCGCCGTCCACAGCACGAACCTCATCGTCGTGCCAGAGCACTAAATGGCCGTCTTTCGTTGCATGAAGGTCAACCTCCACCAAATCCACGCCGAGGTCCAATGCTGCTTCAATCGCCCGCGCAGAATTGCCCGGCGCGACGCGTGGAGCGCCCCGGTGCGCGGTGCGAATCCAGTCGCCCCCGGCGATGCGCTCGGCGAGCGGCAGCGGAAGGCCCGCGCCGATTTTCACGGCTTTACCTGGGCTAAAGCCTGGGGCTCGAGTACGCCCGCAAGTTTCCCGCTCGCGCCGTAAACCAGCACCCGACTGGCCTGAACCAGGCCTTCCGAGGGAATCTCACCCCCGGTGAAAGCCAGGAGTTCGCCTCCTTCCGAGGTCTGCAAGGTGGCCCGGCGATAGTGCCCTAGATTCGCCACCTGGACGGTACGCACCGGAAAGCCGCCCGAGGCGAAAGCCAAATCCTCGGGCCGGATTGCTAAAGTCACCGTCTCGCCGTCTTTCAGACCGCTCGGCACGGGAAACCGAAACGGCCCAGCAATCACCTGTCCAGCGCTGACCTTGCCCTCCAATAAGTTCATGGTTCCTACGAAAGCCGCCACGAAGCGGGTCGCGGGGCGGTTGTAAATCTCGTCGGGAGCCGCGATTTGCTCTAAGTTCCCCTCGCGCATCACCGCGATGCGGTGGGCCAGCACCAGCGCTTCGGCCTGGTCGTGGGTGACGAAGATCATGGTAATCCCCACCCGGCGCTGCAAGCTCAGGAGTTCGTCCCTCATCCGCTCCCGGAGCTGGGCATCGAGATTGGCGAAAGGCTCGTCCAGGAGCAGCAGGCGGGGTTCAAGAACCAGTGCTCGAGCCAGGGCAATCCGCTGCTGCTGCCCGCCGGAAAGCTGCGCCGGGTAGCGTCTCGCCATCTCGGGCAGCCCGACCAGCTCGAGCACGTCCTTTACCCGCTGCTCGATCTCGGCTCTGGGACGGCGGCGCAACCCCAGCCCGAAGGCCACGTTGTGCCACACGCTCATATGCGGCCACAGCGTATAGCGCTGAAACACCATCCCCGTTGGGCGGCGCTCGGGCGGCAGCCGCAGCAGACTTTTACCGTCCATCCGAATGTCGCCGCCGTCGGGCTGCAAAAACCCCGCCACCATTCGCAGCGTGGTGGTTTTGCCGCACCCTGACGGCCCCAACAGGCACAGCACTTCCCCTTCGGCAACCTCCAGGTTTAGGTCGCGCACCACGCCCAGGTTGGCGTATTGCTTTTGCAGGTGGGTTAGCTCGAGTAAGGCCATTTGTGCTCCCATTGATCGCGTTTACCGCGAAAACCGTCGCAAGTCTCGGGTCAAAACTTTGCCTTCGACCTGCGACCTGAGACGCGGGACATGAGACAACGCCGTTGCGGTGAACCGTAAACGGTAAACATCCTTTCACCGCACCCCGAAGCCAGCTGCTAGATAGCCGGAAAGCAAGATGCGGCGGGCGAAAATTAGCAGGAGCAGGTTGGGAATTGAGAGCAGGATGGAGAACACCGCCCCCACCGGCTCGGGGTAGTTGGCGACGAGGGAGTACATCAACACCGGCAGGGTGGTGATGTCTGGAGCACCCACTACGAGCGTTCCTTGGGCCTCGTCGAAGGCCGAGAGGAAGGCCAGAATTGAAGCTACCAAGATGCTCGGCAGGGCCAGTGGCAAGGTGACGCGCCAGAACACTTGGAGCGGGTTTGCGCCGCTGTCGCGGGCGGCCTCCTCGAGTTCGCGCGGCACGCCGTCGAAGCCGGCGGTGGGAATCCAGGTCATGGTCACAATCACGTTGATGAGCTGGACCAAGACCACGCCCCAATAGTTGCCAATCAAACCCCACTGAAAAAACAGCGTCGCTACCGAGATGTAGATACCGAAGCGGGGGAAGGAGTCCGCCGCCAAGAGGGCAACGAAGAAGAAGCGCTTGCCAGGGAAGTTGAGCCTGGAGAAGGCATACGCCGCAGGCAGGCAGATAACCCAGGCCAGGAGCACCACCACCGGCGCGGTGGTGAAGCTCCAGAGGGCAGATTTCCCCAGGTTACCGTTGTGAAAAACCCAGTTCCACCACTTGAGCGAATACATCTGCGGTAATAGCGATGGATAGCGCCACACGTCGGCAAAGGCCCATAGTACCAGCGTCAGGAGCGGCATTAGTAGGAAGAAGCCCAGCGCCAGCACCAGAATCCACAGCAGGGCGCGGCGCATCTGGGGGACGCGCATAAACCAGACAGCTTCCAAGCGGCGCACGGGCTGCATCAGCCGTGCCTCCGGGTGCGGGAAATCCCCCACACATACAAGGCCCCAATAGCGGCGGCCAGAGCAAAGGTAATCATCGCCAGGGCCACCGCCCCCTGCGGCTGGCGGTACGCGCCGAAATACTGCTCCATCGCCACACCCACCATCTGCGGCGCGTTGGGGCCGAGCAGAGCCGGGACAGTATAGCTCCCCAGTACGCTAATCCCGCTGAAGGCCGCCACAATCATCGTCGGGGTCAGGTTGAGCGGCAGGATGATGCGCCAAAGAATGCTCAGGAAGCCCGCACCGGAGTCCCTGGCAGCTTCCACCTGCTCCTCGGGGAGCGCATCTAAACCTGACCCAAGCAAGAGCGTGGCGAAAGGCAGGTGACTCCAAACCAGGCCCATCACGATGCCTGGGATGCCATAAATCGGCGAACGGTAGCCGATTCCGACATGGTGCAACAGCGCGTCCAGCCAGCCCCTCGAGCCGTACAGGGTGATAAAGGCGTAGGCCGCAATCACCACCGGCACAAACATCGGGATCAGGTACAGCGAGCGCACCGCCGCCCCCAATCGTCCAGGTCCGAAACGAACCAAAAGGGCTAAGCTATAGCCCACCAGTAAAATCAATAGCACCGTGAACAGCGTGACCGTGAGCGTCAGCCGCAGGTCGGCCTGAACGAAGGGGCTCGAGAGCAGCGTTCGATAGACTTCCAGCGTTGGTGTGGAGCTGGTAACGAGATGGCTCCCGGTGCTGTAAGCCGGGTTGTCACCGGGCACATACCCCAACGAAAAACGCAGCCCCTCAAAGGCCGGGAGCACCACCAGCACGAACATCGCCGCCACCGGCAGGGCGGCTAAACATAACCCGATTAGTGCCTCACGCCAACTGTTCTTCATTTGATTTGCGGCGAAGGGATGCAAATCTTTGCATCCCTTCTGAGACGAGTTGAGAGATTCCGTCGTTTCTGCCTTTATCCTTCATCGGCACTACTTGCTCGCGGGCATGGGGGTCCCGGCGATTTTCTCGTACCACAGCTTGTTGATATCAGCCCCGAAGCGCTCCTGAAATCCGATGCTGTAGCTTTTGGCAATGTCGGCGAACTTGGTGCGAGTCTCGGTGGGCACGTACTTCCAGTCCACGCCGGGGTAGCCATTCATCTTGTTGATAACGACGGCCTGCACCTCGGGTGTGAGCAGCCAGTTGAGAAAGGCCATCGCCTGGGCCTTGTTGGGGCTGTCCGCCGCCACGCCCAGGAAGGCTGCGCCGCCGGAGAAGGGGGGCTCGAGCTGCACCAGCTTGATCTCGGGCGGCAGCAGGTTTTGCGCCAGGTAGCTCAAAGCCATGTCTGACCAGACCGTTCCCATGCGGATATTTCCCTTGGCGAGAAGCTGAAGCGTACCCACGTTGCCCTTGGGGTGGAAGCCGTTTTGGTACATCGAGGCATCGAGTTCTTTGAGCGTGGCTAAGCCCTTGTCAAAAGCGCTCACCATCTCCGGTTTATACTCGGTCTGGAAGGTCTTTATCTGGTCTTGCGGCAGCCCGCTCATCAGCACCCGCTCCACAAAGGCGTGGCCCGAACCGCCAGTGTCCGGGGTGTTGTAGGTAAACTTGCCGGGGTTTTTCTTGATCCAGTCGAACAGTTCAGGAAGCGAGCGGGGCGGGCTGCTGACTTCCTTGCTGTTATAGGCCAGTACCACCGAACTGCCCCGGTAGGGAAGGCCGTAGCTACCGACCTGCTGGATGATGGTGGGCGGCACTTTGCTCAGGTTGGATACGTCGGAAGCGGCGATTTTCGCCATCATCCCGGCTTCGCCCGCCTGCTGCACCATGCCGGATTCCCACAGGTCTACACCGGAGACCTTACCGGCTTTTTTGGCCGCAGCCAAGCGGTCAAAGGTGGCCTGATCAGCGGCCCCGTGCTCGGACCAGACCAGATTGATCGTCACGTTGGGGGCAACCTTTTTGTACATCGGGATGAGGTTGTTGGCCCATAGATCCTGCACGTTGACATCCCCGCCGGAGTAGAAGTTTAAGGTGACGGCGGACTGTGCCCTCACCCCTCCTATGCTGAGAACGGAGAGTAAAACGGCGGCTCGAGCGAGTGCGCTAACAGCTTTCTTTTTCATAATCCCCAACCTCCTTATTGCTCGAGTCACACGCTAAGGTGGACGTGTCAGTATCAGGTCAGGAAAAAAACTTCGGCTTTGATACGAAAGCTGGCGAGCTTGAATATCCAAATATCCCAGGGCTCCAAACTTAGTTACCTAATATGGACTGCACCCTCAGAGGTATTTTGTCTCTTACAGTAGTTTTCAGATGAAGTGAGCCGAGGGAACACCTTCCCTCTGTCTCAGAATCTATGTATTCCCGCGCCTCGAACTGCTCCCTGGGGCGAAGGTTGAGCTGCTTGCCCTGATTCGGCGAGCGGCTACAGCGTTGTTTCAGCGGGCAGGGCAAACAGTCGCCCTTGGCGAACACCGCGCGGATGGTCGGCCTGGCGCTGGCCCTGTTTCGGGGTTATGGCTGCGTGGACATCGCAGGGATGGCCCAGGAACTCGACCAGCGGCACTGGCGGGGGGCACTCGAGGCTGTTGCCGCGTTCAGAGCGGGGTTCGAGGTTCTCCGATCCGACTTCCACCGCTTCCAACAAGTGGGCGGCAATGCGTTCCAAATAGCGCGGCGAGGCCAGGTCCGCATGGGTGAAGGCCCTGGTCATCGGCCCCAATGCGGTGAACCCGGCCAGGTGGGCGGTCCCGAAATAGCGCTCGTAAGCTTTGCTACCCGTCAGGCGCTGGAGGGCGGATGAATCAAATAAGGTGCTCAAGGATTTGCTGGGCTGCAAGGTGGAGAAACGGCTGAGCGCGGGGTTAGTAAATTTGGACGTTAAACCTACCCCCCTCAAATTCCCTACTGCCTTCAGCCTGCTTAGGGTACGGAGCAACTCAGTGCTGTAGAGCCGCGCGGCGATGCTGCCCAAGGCTAGCTTGGTGGCCAATTCCGCGGGGTCGTTGGCCCTCCACCTGGGCGGCTCGAACATAGCCCGGCGTTTAGACTCCTCCTGGGCTACCGGCTAAATCCACTTGCTGTAGTCCGACAATAACGGGTGGGCGGTCAGCCCGACGGCGGGGGGGATTGAGAGTTTTCGGGCCATCTCGAACAGCCGCTTTGTCCGCTCCAGTGTGTCAGTGAAAGTCCTCATCCTTTCCAAGATAGCCCACTGTCACTCTCATACAGGCTTCCTGTGAACTATTGCCGTAAGAATTTCGCTCTTTGGCGAGACTCTGTTGGCAAAATCAGTCAGAGCAGGCTATAGGGCTGTATGGTTCAAGGTAGTGCTTATATCATACGAACTGTGAGCGCCTCCAGCACGGCCAAAACTGCACCCCAAAGCGGGAGGGTTCAGAACAGGCAAGCCCGATCCAGCGTCAATCTTTCGTCAAGAGGTTGTAAACTACAGGCATGAGTGTTTCTTCTCCCACCCATTTGATGTTCGGGGTTCCATCAATCCACGAGGCATCAGGAGATATCAATCCTGTTGAGATGGCCCGAGTCCTAAGCGTTAGCCAAGCCCAACTAGCTCGAATGTTAGGGGTAAGCCGCCAGAACCTCCAGCAATCGGGGCGTTCTGCCGGGGTACAGGGGGGGCTGCGGCGGCTGGAGTATCTGTTCGCCCGTGTGCGTAACCTCACCGGCACGGAAGAGAAGGCTCGCATCTGGCTGAAGATGGGCCACCCGGATTTCGAGGGCATGGCCCCACTGGAACTGCTCGAGGGCGGTCATATCGAGGCGGTTGAAGACTTCGTGCTAGCAATAGAGACTGGAGTCCCGCGTTGAGTTTTGAGGCGATACTTGGTGCCTTAGACAAACTCCCAGTCACACCCCTATCTGGAACCGCGTTCCGGGCGGTGAATCTGCGCCATATAAACAGCCCGCTTTCGGCGGTGGGGTCGGTACGGGTGGGCGGCAGGTTCAACCGCAGAGGGTTGTTCGAGGCGCTTTACCTGTCGGAAAACCCGGAGACCACCCTGCGCGAGGTGGAGTTCGGGGCCAGCGTGGACGGGATCTTCAAGGCCGTGCCGAAGGAGCCCTACGTGATCTTCAGCATCGGCTTCAGCCTGAGCCGGATCGTTGACCTCAGCCTGCCCGAAGCCTGGCGCATCCTGGGGGTCACGCGGGAGCAATTGACCGCGCCCTGGCGCAAAAAGCAACTGTTCGGCGAGCCGATCCTGACTCAAGCGATCTGGGCTAAAGCCCTCGAGCTGGGCTTAGAAGCTTTGAAGTTCGTCTCCGCCACCGACGGACAGGTCAACTTGGCGGTGTTCCCGGCGAACCTGCGAGGGGGGAATTGGTTGGAGATCGGCCTCGAGGGCAGAGGGGTACACCGCTTACCCTGAAACCCCGCACACTTGCTCTGAGCGTTTCAAGTTTGCTCGCAAGACTTCGCTATTCGGGGAAACAGTGAATTTTCAGGCAGAGTTTTGCCCATTCTGGACACTAAACGCTCCTCTAGCCCGGCGACCAGCCGCTAGGGCTGGTCGTCCTTCCAAGGCGGCACCACGGTTGACAGCAGGCTCAACGCAGCCTAAACGCTCAGATATCAGATAATGAAAACCGGTATGGAGCCATTGCAAAACCCCAAGCGCTTGGGTTCCTCTGAAGCTCACTAACCTGACAAACAGCGAATACTTTCACGAGCAGATTATCGTGAAACTAATCATTAATACCCTCTCCCCTACCCCTTCGAGGGAAGTATTTCGCACTAGGGAGATAGTGCGAAATGTTATAGTGGGGTGGGCAGGGCTAATATCTTAGCCGACATTAGCAGATCAAGGAGATCCGGTTGATCGAGCTCCCCCCCGACTACCCCGAGGTCATCCAAGGCCTGAAGGCGTGGATCGCCCAAGCCCAGACCCGGGCTGCACTGGCGGTGAGCCGGGAGTTGCTCCGGCTTTACTGGGAACTGGGGCGCTCATTGGATCAGGCCACAAGCCAACGCCCCTGGGGCCAGAAGGTCACCGAGCAGATGGTCGCCGACCTGCGGCGGGCGTTCCCAGGGGTGGAGGGCTTCTCCAAGCGCAACCCCGAGCGGATGCGGGCCTTCTACCGGGCCTACCCCCAGGAGGCTGGGTTTGCGGCACAGCCCGTGTCGCAATTGCCCTGGGGGCACAACGTGGTGCTCTTGCAGCGGCTCAAGAACCCCTATAACTTTGACTTCCTCACGCTGGGCAAGGATGCCCACGAGCTCGAGGCCGAGCTGGGGGGCCTCGAGGGTTCCGATCGGCAGAAGGAGTAGAAGTGGAACTCGTAGCCCTCCCCCACTGGCACGACCCCGGCAAGCGCCGCCTGCTGGCAA
The DNA here is from genome assembly GCA_015478585.1 of Thermaceae bacterium. Lineage (GTDB taxonomy): Bacteria > Deinococcota > Deinococci > Deinococcales > Thermaceae > Meiothermus. The sequence continues at coordinate 33,814 of JADMIM010000033.1, forward strand.
CCAGGGCTGCCCACGAGCGCGACGCGGAGACCTTATGGTCGCTGGTTCAGGCCTACCTGCGGGGCTACGGACGCAAGGGGGCGGCGGTCAGCCCGCGCACCCTCAGGAACTATAGCGTCGCGCTACGGGACTACCTCGAGTGGGCTTGGCCCGCCGACTCCCCAGCCCCCCAGGTGGCGATCCTCGAGGCGGGCCGCGACGAGCTGGGCCGCTACCTGGCCGACCTCCAGGAGCACGGCTCCTTCCTTACCGGCGAGCCGCTCGCCCCCGGAACCCTGGCCCTGCGGCTGGCGGGGGTTCGGGCACTGTACCGGGCGCTGCGGTGGGCGGGGGCCGCAGCCGATCCCGAGGGCTTCCCCAGCGTGCACGACCCCACCCCGGCCCACGAGCGCCGTCCCGCGCTGCCGCAGGCACTGTATAAGCGGCTGCTTCTTTACCTCTCCGGTGACGACGTTGAATCCCAGAGGGATCATCTGGCGGCGAGGCTGATGGGCGAGGCGGGCTTGCGGCTCTCCGAGGTGGTGGGGCTCGAGGTGGGGCACGTGCTCTTGGGGGAAGGGTTGCTCGAAGTCCGAAAAGGCAAGGGCGGCAAGGCCCGCACCCTGCCGCTGGGCCGGGGCCTGGTGAGGGAGC